>JBIKUN010000113.1:0-15270 GCA_044347565.1 Vicinamibacterales bacterium
CCGGTGGCCGGCGCGATGGTCACCGGCGGTGTTCCGCGTCCGCTCACGAGTCGGCTCCGGTGTCCACCGCCGCCGCCTTCTTCGTCGTCCGCTTGGCGCGCGTCGCCTTGGTCTTCACGGGGGCCGGCGTGCTGCTCGGCTGGAGGGACACGCGCGAGGTCACGAACTTGCGGGTGCTGCCGTCATCGAAGGAAATCGTGACGTAGGCGGCCGACATGTCGATGATCTCGCCCACGCCGTAGTTTTCCTGAAGGACCCGATCGCCGGTTCTGAGCGCCATAGACTCTCCCTGTGGTTAACGACTCGCCGGTCGGCAGTCCCTGGCGATTCCTGACGTGAACGTGATTCATGCGGGACGTTTGCTGTCGGCGGCCATTGCGTCGAGCAGCGCCGCCGTTTCGCTGAGGTGCGCGTTGAAGTACTGCTTCAGCAGATCGAGCACTTCGATGAGCACCGGATCGCGCAACGTGTAATACACCTGGTTGCCCGACTTGCGGCTCACCACGATCTGGCGCGCGCGCAGCACGGACAGGTGCTGCGACAGGTTCGCCTGCTCCACCTGCAGTGACGCCTGCAGGGCGCCCGCGGTCATCTCGCCATCACGCAGCGCTTCGACGACGGCGATCCGCGTGGGATGCGCCAGCGCCTGGAAGACCTGCGCCTTGAAGGCTCTGAGGGCCGGGTTCACCCACCATGTATATTCGATAATTCGAAATCGCGCAAACATCCGTTACAGCGGGGCCGCCGTAGGCATCATGAGAACCGTGCACCTGACCGGGTGCGCTATGCTCCACGACGGCCATGTGGGAGCGCCACCTCACCCTCGAACGGATCCAGCCCCTGGCCGTCCGGCTGCTGCTCGGCGTGTTCCTGCTGGCGGCCCAGCTCGCACCTCTCGCCCACCTCGCGACACATCGCTCCGACCACACGCACGGCCCCGAGCCCGGGCACGATCACGAGGCGGCGCCGCGCGCGGCCCATTCGCACGACCACGATCACGACGACGCCGATCACGATCACGACGGCTGGTTCGCCGACGACCACGGCGAATCGTCCGATCACGGTCACGACGGTACCGCGCCGGCCGATCCCACGTCATCGGAACACGGTCGCGCGAGCGCCGCGCACTTCGACCTCGCGCTGCTCGCGGGTCCGCCGCCGCCCTTCCTGCCCCCGCCCGCCGAGACGCTGGCGCCGCCGCCCGACGCCGTCGCGCGCTGGCACCACGCCCCCGCCCTGCCGCAGCCACCGGCGCGCGGCCCGCCTCACTCGCACTGAGTCCCCGTCGTTCGTCGAATTCGGGATTCGGGTGGCGCCCCCGTGTACGCGCGCCATCAAAGTTGAGGTGTGTCATGACAGGAATCGTGTGCGCGGCCCTCGCCGCGCTGCTCGTGCTGCCGCCAGGCGCGCGGGCGCAGCAGGCGCCCGACGGCCGCCTGCAGGGCCAGGTGGTCGACACCACCGGACAGCCCCTGCCCGGCGTGCTCGTGGAAGTGGAGACCGGCACGGCCACGCTCACCGCGCGGACCGGGGATGACGGCCGCTATCTCGTGGAGGCGGTGCCGGCCGCCTCACACACGGTGCGCTTCTCGCTCGCGAGTTTCGTCACGTTGCAGCGGCGCGGCGTCGCAATCGCCGCCGGCGGCACGGCCACGGCGGACGCCACACTCTTCGTCGCCGCGACGGCGTCGGTCGTCGTCACCGGCCGCGGCACCTTCCGCAACCTCGCCACCGTGTCGGATCAGGACGAGCTCATCGGCGTGGCCGATGCCGCGAGCACCGGCGTCGTCACGCCGCTCCAACTCAGCGAGCGGGCGCGGCGCCGGCCGGCCGAAGCGCTCGAGAGTGTGCCCGGCATGATCGTCAGCCAGCACAGCGGCGAGGGCAAGGCCAACCAGTATTACCTGCGCGGCTTCAACATCGACCACGGCACCGATCTGGCGCTGAGCGTGGCCGGCATGCCCGTGAACCTGCCCACGCACGGGCACGGCCAGGGCTACGCCGACATGAACTTCCTCATCCCCGAACTCGTGAGCGGCATCCAGTACCGCAAGGGCACCTACGCCGCGGAGTCTGGCGACTTCTCCGCCGCCGGCGCCATCAAGGTCAACTACCTGAACGTGCTCGGCGCGCCGATCGTCCGCGTCGAGGGCGGCACCTACGGCTACGGGCGTGTCATGGCGGCGGCCTCACCGGCCGTCGGCAACGGACATCTGCTCGTCGCTGCCGAAGGCATGGGCAACGACGGCCCGTGGGAACGCCCGGACGTGATGCGGCGATGGAACGGCCTGGCCCGCTACAGTCAGGGCAGCGCCACGAACGGCTTCTCGATCACGGCGCTCGCCTACGAGGCGCGCTGGAACTCGTCGGACCAGATCCCGCGGCGAGCCGTCGAGGACGGCACGCTGTCGCGCTTCGGCTTCCTCGACCGCAGCAACGGCGGCGAGACCCATCGCGCGGGCGGCATGGCCGAGTGGCAGCGGACGACCGCGGCCGGCACGACGCGCGCCGAGGCCTATGGCTTCAGCTACGGCCTCGACCTGTTCTCGAACTTCACCTACTTCCTCGACGACCCCGAGGCCGGCGATCAGTTCGAGCAGCGCGACGAGCGGTTCGTGACGGGCGGACGCCTCAGCCACACGCGGGCTGCGAGCGTGTTCGGACGCCGCTCGATGGTGACCATCGGCGGCGAGGCGCGTCACGACAACATCGACGCCGTGGGCCTCTATCGCACAACGAGACGCGTGCGCCGCGCGACCGTGCGCGAAGACGCCGTGGGGCAGACGAGCGGCGCGCTGTACGGCGAACTGCAGACACAGTGGTCGAATGTCGCGCGCACCACGATCGGCCTGCGCGGTGATGCGTACCGCTGGAACGTCGAGGCGGGCGACCCGGTGAACGGCGGCCTCGCCACGAAGACGATCGCGAACCCGAAGGTGAGCGTCGCCCTCGGCCCGTGGCGGCGCACGGAACTCTACGCCAGTGCCGGCGGCGGCTTTCACAGCAACGACGGGCGCGGCGCGACCATCCGCCGCGATCCGGTGAGTGGTGACGCGGTCGATCCGGTGGACCCGCTCGTGCGCGCGAAGGGCGCCGAACTGGGCCTGCGGACGCTGGCGCTGCCCCGTCTGCACACGACGGTGGCGGCGTGGAGCCTGTGGCTCGACTCGGAGCTGCTCTTCATCGGCGATGCCGGCACGACCGAGGCGAGCCGGCCGAGCCGCCGTCTCGGCCTCGAGTGGGACGCCGACTACCGGGCCGCGTCGTGGCTCACGTTCGACGGCAGCGTCGCCTATTCGCAGGCGCGCTTCACCGACGGTGCCGCCGAGGGCGATCGGGTGCCCGGCGCCATCGAAGGGGTGGCGAGCGCCGGGCTGACGGTGACACCGCGGGCGCGCTGGAGCGGCAGCCTGCGCTACCGCTTCTTCGGGCCGCGACCGCTCGTCGAAGACAACACCGTGCGCAGCCGCGCCTCCCATCTCGTGAGCGCGGAGACCGGCGTGCAGATCACCCGGCAGTGGCGGCTCAAGGCCGATCTGCTGAACGTGCTCAACTCGCGCAGCTCGGACATCGACTACTTCTACACGTCGCGCCTGCCCGGCGAACCCGCGGGCGGTGTCGACGGCCTGCACTTCCATCCGGTCGAGCCGTTCACGCTGCGCGTGGCGCTCGTCGCCGGCTTCTGACGCTCAGCCCGACACGGCGACGCGGTTCCGGCCCTGCGCCTTGGCGTGGTACAGGGCGGCGTCGGCAACGCGGATGAGCACGTCGAGGCCCGTCGTGCCGAGCCGCGGCCCGTCGAGGATGGCCACGCCGATGCTCACCGTCACGGCGATCGGACGGGCATCGGCGTGGAACTCGGTGACGGCGATCTGCTCGCGCAGCCGCTCGGCCGCGACGGCCGCTTCGCCGGCGTCGGCGTCGGGCAACAACACCAGGAACTCCTCGCCGCCCCAGCGGCCGACCTCGTCGGAGGCCCGTACGGCGCCGCTCAGCACACGGGCCACGTGCCCGAGCACCTGGTCACCAGCGGCGTGGCCATAGGTGTCGTTGATGGCCTTGAAGTGATCGACGTCGATCATCGCAAGCGCGAACGGCGACTGGCGGCGGCGCGCCTGCGCCAGCCCGGCCCGCGCGCGATCCTGCATGGCGCGGCGGTTCAGCAGCCCGGTGAGCCCGTCGCGCAGTGCCAGTTCCTCCATGCGCGAATAGGCGGCCGAGAGTTCCTGCGTGCGCGTCTCCACACGCTGCTCGAGCTCGCGGCGCAGGCTGTCGGCGTCGGCCAGCACGCGATGGAAGCGGTTGGCGAGCGCCAGGCTCATGCCGAAGACGAGCAGGGCGAAGCCGTAGATCACGGTGCGCGGCGCCACGTAGACGTTGCGCTCGATGAGGAAGTCGCTGCCGATCGTGAGCACGACGGCGAGCGCCCCGAGGCCGAGCAGGCGCGCCTCGGGATCGCCGGCGCGAATGAACGGCAGCACGAAGACCGTGCCGGCGCCGGCGGCGCCGAACGCCGCCACCTGCACGCCCGGCAGCAGGCCGAGCGCGGTCTCGAGGCCCGGCGTGAGGAGCGCCACGGCGCCGCCACCGAGCAGGCCCACCTGGAGCAGACGGATGCCACGCGGCACCGGCCGGCCGAAGAACACCCACAGGAACTGCAGGAACGTCACGGGCACCAGGAAGATCATCAGGTGCTCCACTTTCTTGAGCGTGACGAAGTCGTCGAACAGCATGTACTTCCACTGCGTGCGCAGAAAGGCGTACACCGCGGATTCGAGCGCCAGCAGGCCGAACCAGCCATACGCCGCGGCTTCCGGCTGCAGCATGCGCAGCACGAGGTGGAACACGGCGACGCCCACGAAAAGCAGCACGAGCGCGAGCTGCGCGGCCTCGGCCAGCTTGTCGCGCTCGAGGATCGGCCCGATCGGTCCGACCTCGAAGGGCCCTTCAACCGGACCGGCCGCGCCGGCCGACTTGCCGTCCGCGCGCCACACGCGCAGCGCGATCACGATCGATCCGTCGGGCTCGCGCGTCGAGGCCGGCACGATGTAGATGCGGTGCCGGTCGTACTCCATCACCGGCGAGGGCGGCAACTGGCCCACTCCGCCGAGCCGGCGGCCGCCGACGTAGACCTCGTAGGCGCTGTCGATCTTCCCCAGCGCCAGTGCCACCGGTTCGTTGGCCGGCCACGGCAGCGACACCCGCGAGCGGTACCACGCCAGGCCGAAGATGTGGTCGAAGCCTTGGCGGCCCCAGCTCTTCGGCACCTGCAGGTCCGTCCACGCCCGGTCATCGGTCTCGGGCTGGGCCCACACGGGGTCGTCGCCGGGGTGGAACTTCCAGGGGCCGGCCAGCGGGCGCGGCGTTTCGCCAGCGGGCGCAAGCCGGCACGCCGTGCCGCAGAGCAGCACAACCAGCACACCGAGCACGAACCGCGTGCGCGGGGCGATGATGGCGGGGGTCACCATGGCGTCGTCCCGGGAGCCGGGGCCGAGTGTAGCGACCCCTCCCGTGCAGACGCAATCGGCGGAACCCTGAGCGGACTGGAATGGCGCTCAGCGGACGGGCGTCGCGTCCGGGGTTCGCCGCTGCACCACGACCGCGAGCACGAGCGCGAATACGCCGATGAGCGCCGAGTAGAGGAAGAACAGCACGTAGCCGGCGCCGAGCGCCTCCGGCGACACGCCCGACTTCTCGACGGCAGTGGCGAAACTCTGCGCTGGCCGGTTGGCGAAGAGGCCGGTGAGTGCCGTGAGTCCGCCGCCATCGGCCAGCCGTGCAGCGTACTCGACGATCCGCCCGGACTGCGACGCGATGAGCCGGCCGGGAATGGCGTAGAGCGACGAAAAGAGCGCGTACTGCGTGGCGGTGAAGCCGGCCGACGTCAGACTCGACATGTAGGCGATGAGACACGTGCCGGCGAAGCCGCCGGCCACGTTGTCGAGCCCGATGGCGGCAAAGAGCGCCCACACGCTGTGCTCCTGCAGGGCCAGCCAGATGAAGAGCAGGTTGCTGATCGGTCCGGCGAAGGCGCCGATGACCATCGCCCGCAGCAATCCGTAGCGCGCCACGGCCAGCCCGCCGACGAACACGCCGAACATCGTCATCACCACGCCGAAGATCTTCCGCACCTCAGCGATCTCGACGAGCGTGTAGCCGAGATCGAGGTAGAACGGATTCATGATGTTCAGCACGAAATCCGGGATGCGGTAGAGGCAGATGAGCGCCAGCACGAGCGTGCCGGTCGCGCGATGCCGCGCGAAGAAGTCGCGCAGCGGATCGGCGAGCGCCGAGGCGAGATAGACGCCCGGGCGCGTGCGCGCGCCAGGCAGCGGCGACGCCGCCACGGCGATCGTGGCAAGGCCGGCCACGACCGCGCCCACATGCACCCAGACACGCGCGTCCGACTGCCAGGCGGCGACGATCGCGTCGCGCAGCCCCGGCAGACCAAGCGCCGCCACGACGTTCCCGAGGATGCCGGCGTTGGCCGCGAGCCCCGAGCCGAGCACGAGCGCGCCCGCGCCGAGCACGGCCAGCCGCGCGACCCACTCGACGGCATCCCGGCCGGGGGTGGCGGCCAGACCCGCGGTGGCGATCGGCCGCACGACATGCTGCGCTTCGCGCGGCGCCGCCAGCACGCCGGCCACGCCGACGAGCATCAGGCCCGCCATGACGGCATACGAGAAGTTCCAGCCGTAGGTCTGCGCGAGGATGAGCGGCACGGCGCCGGCGATGATCATCGCCACGCGGTAGCCCCACTGATAGGCGGCCGCCATCGCGCCCTGCCGCGACGTGTCCGCGGCCTCGATGCGCCAGGCGTCAATGGCGATGTCCTGGGTGGCCGAGGAGAAGCCGACGAGCGTGGCGCACACGGCGATGGCCCCGAGACTGCGCGTGGGTTCGAAGCCCGCGACCAGCCACAGGCCCACGATGATGAGCGCCTGGCACACGAGCATCCAGGCGCGGCGATGGCCGAGCCAGCCGTCGAGCAGTGGCACGCGCACGCGATCGACGAACGGCGCCCACAGGAACTTGAAACTCGAGACCAGCGTGACCAGGCTGAAGAAGCCGATGACTTCGAGCGAGAGGCCCGAGGCGCGCAGCCACGCCGACAGCGTGTCGAAGACGAGGAAATACGGCAGCGCCGCCGAAAAGCCGAGCGCCACCATGACGAGCGACGACCGCTCCGTGTAGACGGCAAGCGCGGCGCGGAACGAACGGGCGGGCGGTGGCGCGTCGGTCATGGCCGGTGGGAGTCAGCGCGCCCGGACAGGGCTCGGGCAGCGCTGACGGGCCATCGACGGCAGTCTAGCACGCAGCGTGGTCGCGACCGACGCACGCAGCGTGCGCGTGCCAGGCAGCCGCCGGCGTGACGGCGTCGAGCGCCTAGAGCGTGAGGGACGCCATGTCGATGACGAAGCGGTAGCGCACATCGGCGCGTGCCATGCGCTCGAACGCGTCGTTGATCTGGTCCATGCGGATCATCTCGCAGTCGGGCAGGATGCCCTTCTTCGCGCAGAAGTCCAGCATCTCCTGCGTCTCGGCGATGCCGCCGATGGGCGACCCGGCGATGCGGCGGCGGCCGAGCAGCAGCGGCACGGTGTTCGTGCCCTCCATCGGCCCGACCTGGCCGACGATGACGAGCGTGCCGTCCACGTCGAGCAGCGGCAGGTACGGGTCGAGCGCGTGACTGACCGGCACGGTGTCGATGATGAGGTCGAAAGTGGACGCTGAGGCCGCCATCGCTGCCTCGTCGGTCGACACGAGCAGGCGATCGGCACCGAGGGCAAGCGCATCGGCCGCCTTGTCAATCGAGCGGCTCATCACCGTGACATCCGCGCCGAGGCCCACGGCGAGCTTCACGGCCATGTGGCCGAGCCCGCCGAGGCCGATGACACCCACGCGGCTGCCCGGTCCGATACCCCAGGTGCGCAGCGGCGAATACGTGGTGATACCGGCGCAGAGCAGCGGCGCCGTGCGCGACAGATCGAGACCGTCGGGCACACGCAGCACGAACTCCTCACGCACCACGAGGTGCTTCGAATAGCCGCCGCGCGTGAGCTCGCCGGTGACGCGGTCGGGGCTGTTGTAGGTGCCGGTGTTGCCTTCACGGCACAACTGCTCTTCGCCCTGCAGGCACTGATCGCAGCTCTGGCAGCTGTCCACCATGCAGCCGACGGCCACGTGATCGCCCACGCGGAAGTGCTCGACCTCGGCACCCACCTCGATCACGCGGCCGACGATCTCATGGCCCGGCACGATCGGGTAGGTGGTCCAGCCCCAGTCATTGCGCGCCTGGTGCAGGTCCGAGTGGCAGACGCCGCTGTAGAGGATCTCCATGGCAACGTCGTTGGGGCGCAGGGCGCGGCGGTCGAACGCAAACGGCGCCAGTGGCGCGTCGGCGCGCTGGGCGGCAAATCCGATGGTCTTCATGTGGCGGGAACTCGCGGAGGAACGTCGTGACCGGGGCGGGACGTGCGAAGGGCGCGGGCCGGAGCCGGGCGTCGAGTGACGCCGGCCCCGGTCGCGAGCAGGCAGAGCGAGCTACTTCGTGATGACGCCGCAGGCGATGCGATCGCCCGAACCGCCCGAGGGGTCGGTCTTGCCGTCGTCGGGACCGGCGTGCACGACGAGCGCGGTCGCGCCATTGGCGAATACCGAGTTCGGCTCGCTGCCGAACGCCAGGCCCTTGGCCATCACCATGCCCTTGGCCGTGCCGTCGGCCGCCACGGTGAAGTTGTCCATGTCACCGGCGTGCGGACCATCGGGGCTCTGCAGGCCGTGCTTCTTGCCGGCCGGGTTCAGGTGTCCGCCGGCGGTCGTGAAGCCGGGGCCTTCACACTTGCCCACCGCATGCACGTGCAGGCCATGCGGACCGGGCTTCAGCCCCTTGAGATCGAGCTGGATGTGCACGGCGCCCATCGACTGCGACAGCGTCGCCGTGCCGATCGACATGCCCTGAGCGTCCTTCATCTCGACCTTGACCGGCGCCTGGGCAGCGAGCGTCGCCGCTCCCGCCACGAGGGCCACGCCCACGGCCGTCATTCCCCACTGCATCACACGCGTCATGTGTTCATCTCCCTCAACACGCGACGGAACGATCGCCGCGCGGTCCCTTGCGCCCCATCGGGGCCGGCATCCATCACTGGATGCGACCAAATGTAGCACGTAGGCCGGGGCGGGTTGTGTTAACCGTCGAGCGGCGGCCGTGACATCCGGTGTTCACCGTCCCGGGGAGCCTTGGGTCAGAATATCCGCATGCAGACGCAGCACTTCATCGACAACGGCTGGCAGGCCGGCAGCAGCGCCGAGACAATTCCCGTCGTGGACCCCAGCACAGGCACGGCCTTCGGCAGCCTCGTCCGCGGCACCGCCGCCGATATCGCGCGCGCCGTGGCATCGTCGCGGGCGGCCGTGGGTGAGACGTTCGACGGGCCGTGGGGCCGCCTCTCGGCCGCGCAGCGCGGCCGCCTGATGATGCGTCTGGCCGCCGCCGTGACCGAACGCAACGAGGAATTCGCGCAGCTCGAGGCCCGCGATACGGGCAAGTCGATGAAGACCGCGCGCGTCGATGCCACGGCCCTCGCCCGCTACTTCGAGTACTACGGCGGCGCCGCCGACAAGCTGCACGGCGACACGCTGCCCTACGAACACGGCTACACGGTGCTGACGATCCGCGAGCCGCACGGCGTCACCGGCCACATCGTGCCGTGGAACTACCCGATGCAGATCTTCGGGCGCACCGTGGGTGCGTCACTCGCCGCCGGCAACGCCTGTGTGGTGAAGCCAGCCGAAGACGCCAGCCTGTCGATCCTGCGGCTGGCCGAACTGGCCGCCGAGATCGGCTTCCCCGCCGGCGCCCTGAACGTCGTGACCGGCTACGGTCACGAGGCCGGCGCGGCACTCACCGCGCATCCGGGCATCGACCACATCTCGTTCACGGGCTCCACCGTCACCGGACGACTCGTGGCCGAAGCCGCCGCGAAGCGCCACTGCCCCGTCACCCTCGAACTCGGCGGCAAGTCGCCGCAGCTCGTGTTCGACGACGCCGATCTCGATCAGGCGCTGCCGGTCATCGTCAACGCCATCATCCAGAACGCCGGGCAGACGTGTTCGGCCGGCAGCCGCGTGCTCGTGCAGCGCGGCATCTACGAAGTGGTGCTCGAGCGGCTGGCGGAACGTTTCAGCGCGCTGCGTGCCGGCCCGCCGGCGCTCGAACTCGAGATGGGGCCGCTCGTGAACGAGAAGCAGTATCAGCTCGTGAAGGGCTTCATCGACGCCGCGGAAGCGGAACGGATTCCGGTGATGGCGCGCGGCTCGGTGCATGCAGAGGCGGCGAGCGCCGGCTACTACCAGGCGGCGGTGCTCTTCCGCGACGTGCCGCACGGAAGCGCGCTCGCGCAGCGCGAGATCTTCGGCCCGGTGCTGGCGGCCATGCCCTTCGATGACGAAGCGGAGGCCATCCGGCTCGCCAACGGCACCGACTACGGGCTCGTGGCCGGCGTCTGGACGCGCGACGGCGCCCGGCAGCTGCGTGTGGCCCGCGCGCTGCGCTGCGGGCAGGTGTTCATCAACAACTATGGCGCCGGCGGCGGCGTGGAACTGCCCTTCGGCGGCGTGAAGGCCAGCGGCCACGGACGCGAGAAGGGCTTCGAGGCCCTGCTCAGCTTCACGGTGCTCAAGACCATCGCCATCAAGCACGGCTGACCCCAGGAGCCCCGATGTCCGCATCACCCGACACCTCGACGTTCGCCACGCTGGCCGGCGTCACCACGGCCACGCTCACCACGCTGCTGCTCAAGAAGGGGCTGCGCAACGTCTGGATCCGCGGCGCGTTCCCGCTCGTGGACGGCCAGCCGCGCATCGTCGGCCGTGCCTTCACCGTCCGCTTCGTGCCGGCGAGAGAAGACCTCGCCACGCCGGCCTCGTGGAGTTCGCCCATCTCGACGCGCGCCGCCATCGAAGACATGCCGGCCGGCTGCGTGGCCGTCGTGGACGCGAACGGCGTGCGCGACGCCGGCTTCTGGGGCGACATCCTGTGCGGCCGGATGGCGCAGCGCGGCGTGGCCGGCCTCGTGAGTGACGGTGTCGTGCGCGACCGCGCCGGTGTCCTGGCCACGGGCCTGCCCGTGTGGGCCGCTGGAGCCGCCGCGCCGCCGTCGGTGGCCGGGCTGACCTTCGTGGACTGGCAGAAGCCGGTGGGCTGCGGCGGGGTCGCCGTGTTCCCCGGCGACGTGATCGTGGCCGACGGCGACGGTGCGGTCGTGATTCCCGCCGCGCTCGTGGATGAGATTGCCGCCCAGGCGGCCGACCAGGAGCACCTGGAAGAGTGGATCATGGGCGAAATCCGGGCCGGCGTGCCGCTACCCGGGCTGTATCCCCCCAACGCCGAGACCCGGGCCCGCTACGAGGCCACCGCCCGGCGCAAGTAGTCGCCGGGGCGCCGCATTGAGTATGCTGACGCGGTGATTTGCGGGGCCGGTGCCCCGAAAGAGGATTGAATCGATGCGATACCTGAATCTGCTCGTCTGCTCCGCCGTCGCCACCATCGCGCTCTTCTCCGCCACGCCGAGCTACGCTCAGGCCGAGCTGCGTTTCGGGGTGTGGGACAACACCACCGACCCGAACAACGTGATGACCTACGAGGCCCACGAGAAGGGCGGCAGCAAGCTCACCGTGAGCAACCCCAGCAAGCCGGAAACCAACTGGGGCTACGTGACGTTCTTCGACGGTGTGTTCCGCCCCGTCTCCGGCCAGCCCGGCTCCGAAACCGCCGTCGAGCTCATCAACGGCAGCGCCAAGAGCATCCGCATCCTCAACAAGCGGAACGGCGCCGTCTACCAGGTGGTGATCAACACGTTGTCGGAAGACAACTCGACGATCAGCAACGAGTACATCCGCATGGACAAGGACGGCAAGATCACGGGCGTCACGCACGTGACCTACAAGAAGCGCAAGTAACGCACCGCCCCGCCTGGGGCGCGTACGTGGAAACGGCCGCCGGATTCCGGCGGCCGTTTTCATTTGGAGCGGTTGGCGGCGCGGGCCGCTCAGGGCTGCGGCTTGGGCTTGGGCGGCAGGAGCCCGGGCACCGGCTTTGCGAGGAAGCCTTCGATCGGCTGCTGCGTGCCGAAGGGCGCGTCGTCACGCAGGTTGATCTTGCGCGTCTGCGCCAGCACGGTCTCAACCGGCATCTTGCGATCGCGGATGAGGTACGCGCCCCAGAGGTGGCTGGCCCGCCACGCCACCGTGCAGTGCAGGAGCACCTTGCCCTGCGCCCCGGCCAGCGTGCTCGCGAAAGTATCGAGCTGCGCCGGCCCGTACGGGTTCTCCGCCGAACCGCGCATCGGGATGTGCACGTAGGTGATGCCCAGTTCCTTGAGCAGCGCTGCTTCGTCGAAGCCGATCTGCGCCATCTCCTGCGGCATGCGCAGGTTCACCACGGTGGTGACACCCTTCGCCTTCAGGTCGCGCAGGGCCTGCTCGGTGGGCTGTCCGCCGATGAAGAGATCGTCGCCCACGCTCACGAACCGTTCCTGAAAGAGGCCGGTGTTGTCGAGCACCACCGGGTCAGGCGCCACACCTTTGCGGCCCTTCCCCACCATCTTCTGCGCGGCCGCCGGACCGGCCATCGCCACGACCAGCGCGGCCGCCGTCAGCACACGAAACGACACCATCGACGCCATACGCACCTGAACTCCTCGGGCCGGCGCTACTTGCACGCCCGGCAGTTGTGATTGTTGGTGGCGCCGAGCGACTCGAGCAGCGCCAGCGTCTCGGGGAACGGCTGCGTGCGCTGTTCGGGGCTGTTGGCCATGTCGGCCGTGGTCTGCCCCACGCGGTTCACCGCGCGCACGTCGGCGCCCTTGCTCACGAGGTACTTCACCGCCTCGTTGTCACCGCGCGCCGCCGCGTGGTGCAGGGCGGTGAAGCCGTCGGCATCGCGGATGTTCACGTTCACGCCGAGTTCCTCGACGAAGTACTTCGCCGCCGGCAGCCAGCCGTCGGGCACGTGCCGGTGCTGCTGCGCGACGCGCGACGTGCCATAGCCGACGCCGCTTGCGGCGTGGAAGGCCGGCACGTGCGGACCGCCCTGCGGCACGCTCTCGAGCCCCGACGGGTCGGACGGGCGTCGCGTGGCGCCGTAGGTCATGCTCGGGATGTCCGCGTCGGCGCCGTAGCGCGTCAGCAGCCGCATCGCCTCGACGTCGAGGGCGTAGGCGGCGCGCCAGAACGGGGTGGCACCGGCGAAGTCGACGCCCATGCGGCCCGTGTTGTAGGCCGCGTACCAGATGTGCGACGTGGTGCGGCGATTGGGATCGGCGCCGGCCTTGAGCAGCGTCTCGAGCACCTCGAGATACGAGGCGCGCTGCTGCCCGCCGGCGGTCGGCTGCGGATACCACGTGCGCAGCGCCCATTCGTTGTTGAGCGTGGCAAAGAGCGGCGTGACGCCGTCGTCGTTGGCGCGGTTCGGATCGGCGCCGCGCTTGAGCAGCGTAAGCGCCAGGTCGTACTGCCCGTTGATGAGGGCTACCGTCATCGGTGTGGAGTGATCACCGGCGGATGGCACGTTGACGTCGAGGCCGGCCTCGACGAGCGCCACGGCCGCGGCGGCGTAACCATCGCGGGCGGCGTAGTGGAGCGCGGTGAAGCCGCCCTGGCGGCCGATCTGCTCGATGTCCGACGGCGCCCGGCGCGGCGCCGCGCCTCCCGCGGCAGCCACAGGCGGGGCCGCGCGTCCGTTCTGCACGCCACCGACGTTCACGGTGCCGGGCGGCGGTGGATCGGGATCGAAGCTCGAGTCGACCTTGCGGCCGGTCGTGGCCGAGACGATGCGGTCGCGCGTCTCGCGGGCCGTGCGGTCGGCCGAGGCGCGTTCGCGGTAGTCGATGACGGTGGTCGTGAGGCCGAGCTTCGCACCGCGCGCGGCGAGCAGCGCGACGACATCGCGGCGGTCCTTCGACACCGCGAAGACGAGCGCCGTGCGGCCGTGCGTCTTGTCCTGCGCGTCGATGTCGGCGCCGTGGTCGAGCAGCGCCTTCACGGCCTCCGCATTACCCGCCTGCGCGGCCAGGTGCAGCGCCTGCACGCCGGTGGCGGTGAACGGCTGCGCCTTCGCGCCGGCAGCCAACAGCTTCGTGACCGCGCCGGCATGCCCGCGCTGGCTCGCCAGGTGGAGCGGCGTGTAGGCGCCCACGCGGGTGAGCGGCTCGCGCGTGGCGCCGGCCAGCAGCAGCAGGTCGATCGTGGGCTGGTCGCCGTTGAGTGCCGCCCAGTGCAGGGCCGTCATGCCGTCGGCCTGCGCCGCGTTCACGTCGGCGCCGGTCTTGAGCAGCGTACGCACGTCGGCGTTGCTGCTCTTCATGGCGGCATCGGCCACCGGCGCATCGGCGGCCGCGACGGCCGTGCGCGTGAGCGGACCGGCGGCAACGAGCGCCGCCACCGCGAACACCGAGAGAGAGGAACGGACCAGGCGTGGCATCGAACGCATCTCCATGACCTAGGCCACCGTGCTATCGGGCGCGGTGAACGAGAACTCGCCCGTGCTGTCGCCGAAGCTCTGCAGGTCGTCGAGGCCGAGGTTGCGCAGCAGCGTGAGCATGACGTTCGCCATCGGCGTGCCCTCCTGCGCGCGGATGTGCCGGCCGGGCTCGATGGCCCCGCCGCCCTTGCCGAGCACGATGAGCGGGCAGTTGCGGTGGTTGTGCGTGTTGCCGACGGCCATCGGCGAGCCGTAGAGGATGAGGGTCTTGTCGAGCAGGTTCGCCTCGCCGTCCATCGTGCCCTGCAGCTTCTCGAGAAAGTACGGCAGCATCGACACGTGGTACTTGTTGATCTCGGCGAATTCCTTGATGCGGTCTTCCGACGAGCCGTGGTGCGAGGCATCGTGGAAGCCGCGTGAGATGCCGCTGCCCGGGTAGACGCGGCCCGAGCCGTCGCGGCCCATCTTGAACGAGAAGACGCGGGTGGTGTCGGACGAGAACGCCAGCACCTGCAGGTCGAACATCAGCTTGACGTGTTCTTCGAACGAATCGGGCACGCCGGCCGGGGCGCCCGGCAGTTCACGCGCGTCGCCGCTCGTGTTGCGCGCTTCGATGCGGGCGATGCGCGACTCGATCTCGCGGATGTTGGTGCCGTACTGGTCGAGGCGCTGGCGGTCGGACGGCCCGAGCGACTTACGCAGGTCGGCCATCTGCGTGCTGAGCATGTCGAGGATGCTCTTGTCGGTGGCACGGCGCGCCGCGCGCTGCTCGGGCGTGCCGCCCGAGC
>JBIKUN010000232.1:0-4102 GCA_044347565.1 Vicinamibacterales bacterium
TCACCCACCGCCACGCCGTTCAGCTGCAGATCGCGCACGACGCCCGAGCCCGTGTGCGCGAAGAGCCCGCGCGGCGCGCCTGCGCGGGCGTGATAGCCGATGAAGAGGATGCTGTCGAACGTCTCATCCAGCCCCTCCACCATGCCGTGGCGCTTGAAGCTGTGGCTGATGAGCCGCGCCCGCGGATCGAGATCCTCGGGCAGCAGGTTGCGCTGACTGCCGTGCGAGTCGTTCACCACGACCGCGGTGGCGCCGCCGGCGAAGGCACCGCGGATGGCGGCGTTCGCGTCCTCCGCCATCAGCTTGCGGCCACGCGCGTACTCGGCCTGCCCCGCCGACGTCTGGTCGTCGCCGTTGACGCCGCTGATGCCTTCGAGGTCGACCGAGATGTAGACCTTCTTGCCGCTCTGCGCGAACGGACCGCTGGCGAAGGCGAGGGCGAGCAGCAGGACGAGCGTGGCGAGAGCGCGCATGAACGGCCTCCGGGCGATCGAACTACGAGGGGGACGCGCCGTCGGCGCGCTGCAGCACCGCGTCGACGAAGTCGCGTTCCGGCAGGCCGCCGAGGATCTCCACCGTGTCGTTCACGATGGTCTTCGGCACGCCGGTGATGCGGTAGCGGCGCGAAAGATCCATGAATTCCTGCGCGTCGACGGCATCGGCCGTGATGTGCGGGTTGGCGTAGGCGAGCTTGTGAGCCAGGACGACCGCCCTGGGGCAGTGCGGTCAAGTGGGTGTCGAGAACACCTGGATGTGCATCGGCGTGTCGACCGCGGCCAGCGACGCCACGGTCTCGGGCTCGAGTTCCAGGTCGCCGGTGCCGGCAAGCAGCACGGCCTCGACGAGCGACACGAACTCGTAGCCGGTGTTCGCGCCGTAGAAGCGGATGCGCGTGTCGGCGCCGTCGCCGAGCACGACGAGCGCCGGTGCCTTGTCCACGCCGTACTTCGCGCGATCGTCGGTGTCGAGCACGAAATTCTTCTCGACCACCGCGATCTTCTCGTGCAGAGAAGCCACTTCGTCGGCCACCTGCTTCGCGATGAGTCCGCTCTCGCTGCCGCCGATGGTCTGCGTGAAGAGCAGCAGGTCGACCTTCCTGCTGATGGGCGCAAGATGCGCGGTCAGGGTCTGTCGGTCGTGCGGCGAGAGAAGGGCCATGGAGCGATCTTACATGGTCCCTGTTCTCTAGAAATTGAAGAGGTCGTCGAACGCCTTCTTCGCGCCCGAGGCGGATTCCGGCGCGCCGCTCGTCGGCGAGGCCGGCGCCGGCGTGGAGCTGGTCTCGCGTTCCCAGCTCGCGCGGGCGGCAAAGAGGCTGCACTCGTTGGCGCCGTCCTTCGGTGAGACGCGCGCGGGAATGGTCTCGCTGCATTCGAAGCGGGCGCTCGGGTCGAAGTGCACGCACTGGATGCAGGCGTGCAGCGCTGTCTGGCACTTCTCGCACTTGCTGAGCGAGAGCACCTCGGCGTCGAAGGGCGTGCCGCAGCGCGCGCACTTGGCCACCGCACGGTAGCCCATCATGCGCGGGTTCTTCGCGCCCTCCGACGACATGCGCCGCGTGCCGGCGGGCGCGCCGGGTTCGCGTTCGGGGCGCCGGTCGCCGCCCCCGCCGGGGCCGCCTTCGCGCGGGCGCCGGTCGCGGTCGTCGTCCTGATAGCCGTGCTGCTTGTACTTGCGGTCGGACATGTGCCTGCCTTCGGCGCGCCGCGAACGGCGCGCGGGTTCATCGAGTCGACACAGGGAGGGGGCGTGGCGCGAGCGCCATGAGCTGCTCCGCGAGTTCGCGCAGCCGCGGGACGTTGTCGAGATTGGCGAAGACGACAGCGGCCGTGCGTGTCTTCGGTTCGCGCAGCAGATGCGTCGTGCCGCCCATCGCGCCGCCGCTGTGCGCCACGAACTGCCGCGTGCCCTGCTGGTTGACCATCCAGCCGAGCCCGTAGCCGGTCTGGTTGCCGTTCGTGAGCCGCGCCGACGTGTACATCTGTGCGAGCGTGTCAGCCCGCAGCAGCTTGCCCTGGTTGAGCGCGATGTCGAAACGCGCGATGTCGCTCGCCGTGGAAATCAGGCCGCCGCCGGCCCACTTCACGCTCAGATCGACATAGGGTGCGTTCAGCCACGAGAACGGCGTCGTGCCGCGCACGTACTGGCGCACGCGCTGACGCACGATCTCCTGCGGCCGTTCGAGAAAAGTCGTCGTCATCCCCGCCGGCCCGAAGATCGCCGAGCGCAGGTACTCGTCGAACGAGCGGCCCGTGACCTGCTCGATGACCCCCTGCAGCAGGTTGTAGCCGTAGGTCGAATAGAGGTACCGCTCGCCGGGCGCGGCTTCGAGGGGGTCGTTGCGGAAGACGGCGATGGCGCGGTCGAAGGAGGGGAAGGATTCGGCGAGGGAGAACTCGTTGCCGCGGTAGTGCCGGATGCCCGAGGTGTGCGTGAGCAGGTGCCGGAGGCGTATCTCGCCCTGCGGTTTGCGCGGGTAGGCGGGCACGTACTTCTGAATCGGATCCTCGAGCGAGACGAGGCCGCGTTCGACCAGCTGCATCACCGCCACGGCGGTGATCGGCTTGGAGATCGAGGCGATGCGGAATACCGATTCGGGCCGCACCATCACGCCCTGCTCGATATCGGCCGCGCCGAATCCCTGCGCCCACACGACCTGGTCGCCCTGCACGACGGCCGCCGAGAGCCCCGGCACGTTCACGCCTACGCGCCAGTCGTCGGCGAGACGCGACAGCACGGCCGGCTCGCGGTCGGACACGGCACGCGTCATCGCGGCAGGCTGCGCCGACACGACGGCCGACAGCGCGAAGCCAGCAAGGGACAGCGAAGCGAAAGGGCGAAGGAGGCTGAGGTGCATGCGCCGGGGTGGGATACCGCCCCGTGGCCATTCCGGCGCCGGCCCGCGGCCGACGCCTCACGGCGAGTTATGCGCCGCGCGCCACTGGCCTGTCAAGGAGATTTGGGGGATAGGATGCGCACATGCGCGCTCCCGTCCTTGCCCTCGCCTTCGTCCTCGCGTCCTCCGCCCCTGCCGTGGCGCAGGAGAAACGGCCCCTCGGCGTCGTCGACATGATCCAGCTGCCGTCGATCCAGGATCCGCAGCTCTCGCCCGACGGCTCGCAGGTAGTCTTCGTGCTCGACGGGCCCGACTGGAAGGCGAATCGCCGCGTCGGCCACCTGTATCGCATCGGCGCCGACGGCACCGGCCAGGTGCAGCTCACCTTCGGCGAACGCGGCGAGTCGAGCCCGCGCTGGTCGCCCGACGGCCGCCGTCTCGCGTTCCTGGCGCGGCGCGGCGACGACACCACCACGCAGATCTACGTGCTCGACGCCGATGGCGGCGAAGCGCGCCGCGTCACGTCGCACCCGACCGCGCCAGGCGATCTGACGTGGGCACCAGACAGCCGCCTCATCTTCTTCACCGCCGCCAACGCGCCGAGCGCCGCGAAGAAGGAAAAGCAGCGCCTGCAGGACGACGTGTATGCCTTCGAGGAAACGAACTTCGAACACGAACACCTGTGGGTCACGGATCTCGAAGGTTCGACGACGCAGATCACGTTCGGCGACTACTCCGTGACCGACTACACGCTCACACCCTCGGGGAGCACGGTGGCGATGACACGCGCGCCATCGCCGCTGCTCGAACACATGCGGTTCTCCGAGGTGTGGGTGATGGACGCCAATGGCGGCAATGCGCGGCGGATCACGACGAACGAGGTCGTGGAGCGTGAGCCGCTCGTCTCGCCGGACGGTGCCTCGGTGCTCTTCACGGCCGATGCGAACGAACGTTTCGAGCCGTATTTCAACGACAAACTCTTCGTGGCGCCGCGGGCCGGCGGCGCCGCGCGTGTGCTGCTGCCCGAGGCGCCCTATCAGGTGACGAACGCGCAGTGGACGGCGGATGGCCGCGCCATCGTGTTCGTGGCTAACCACGGCGTGCACGTGGAGCTGATGCAGGTGGAGGTCGCGAGCGGACGCGTCACCGCGCTCACGGCCGGCGACCACACCGTGGGCAACTGGCGCTTCCACGCGCGCTCCGGCACGCACGTCTTCACGCTCAACACACCGGCCCGTCCCGGCGAGATCCACCTGATCGCGCCGG
>JBIKUN010000114.1:0-15136 GCA_044347565.1 Vicinamibacterales bacterium
GTGTTCGGCTTCGGCCATGCCGCGCAGTTCGTCTTCCGAGTGCGCGTGATAGGCGTGCCCGGCGTGGCTCAGGATGCCGGCCAGCCGCAGCCCGGGCAGCGCTGCCACCTCGCGCAGGAAGGGCACGGCGGTCGCCGGGTCGGGCATGATGCCGCAGCGGTGGAAGCCGACGTCCACCTTCACGAGTACCTCGGCGCGTGCGCCCGCAGCCTGCATCGCCTGCGACCAGCCGCGCGCAACCGCAAGGTCGTCCACGATGAACGAGATGCGCGCCGTGCGCTGCAGCGCCAGCACGCGGTCCGCGTTCGACGGCTGCAGCGGGTAGGGCAGGCGGATGTCGCTGATGCCGGCGGCGGCGAAGACCTCCGCCTCACCCAGCTTGGCGCAGCAGATACCGATGGCGCCGGCCTCGATCTGACGGCGCGCCACGAGCGGGCTCTTGTGGGTCTTGGCGTGCGGCCTGAGCGCGATGCCGGCGGCGGTCGCCGCGGCCTGCATGCGCCGGATGTTCGCATCCAGGCGCGGGCGTTCGATGAGGACGGCGGGTGTGCGCAGCGCGGCGAAGGTCGTCACGGAGGACATGATACGCGTCGGGCCGGCGGCCCTGCGGCTGAGGTAACCTTGGAAGATTCGGCCGGCCGTCGCCGCCGAGAGAGACGACATGGCCCTCACCCTGACACCGGCCACCGGCCCGGTGCTCGACCAGATCCTGCGCGACACCTATCCCATCTGGGGCGGCGGCCTGTCGCTCGACGCCTACACGAACTTCCAGATCGGGCAGCGGCGCACGGCGTGGGGCGGCGCCCATATCGAGCGCGTGGCGCTGCTCGACGGCTCCCGCCTGCTCGCGAGCGCCAAGCGCTACGACCTGACGGCGCGGGTCGATGGCCGCATCCGCCGCGTGCTCGGCATCGGGGCGCTGTTCACGACGCGCGAACTGCGCGGCCGCGGCGCCGCCTCCGCCCTCATCGCGCACCTCGTCGATGCCGCCAATACGGAGGGCTACGAGTTCGCGCTGCTGTTCTCGGACATCGGCCCGTCGCTCTACGAACGGCTCGACTTCGTGCCGGTGCCGCTCGAATCCGCGACCATCACCGTGAAGCCGTTCACCGGGGCGCCAGCCACGCTCGTGCGCGCCGGCGACGACAAGGACCTCGGCCACATCACCGAACTGAGCGCGAAGCGCGCGGTGAACGCCCGCCTGGCGCTCGATCGCAGCGAAGACTACATCCGCTATGCCATCACCAAGCGCCGGCTGCTCGCCGGTCTCGGGCCGGCGGGGATGCGGCAGGTGGAGTTCCTCGTGGCGGAAGAAGGCCACATGGCCGTGGCGTATCTCGTGTGCAGCGTGCAGAACGGGCAGTGGACCATCGAAGAGGCCGGCGACCGCGATCCCTCGGGCGCACGCCTGGGCGCGATGCTCCAGGTGATGCTGGCCCGCGAGCCCTCGATCGAGCCGCCCCGGATCATCGGCCTGTGGCCGCACGCCCTGATGCCGCCGCAGATCGAGACCATCGCCAGGAAGTCCACCGCCGAGGTGATGATGATCCGCCCACTGCGCGACCGCACGCTGCCGATGCCGCCGATTGCGGCCTCGGACGTCGTGTTCTGGCACGGAGACCTGTTCTGACGACTACTGCCGGAGCCTGAGATCCAGCGACTTGGCCTCGCCTTCGGCGAGCGACAAGCGCTGGCTCTGTTCGCGGAGTGAGGCGAGGAACACCGGGTCGGTGGCCTGGCCGTCTTCGAGGCCCTGCAGCGCCACTACCCGGTAGTCGTCACCAGCCGGCAGGCCCGTGATCTCGAAGCGGCCTGATGTATCCGGACGCGCCGTGCGGATGAAGCGCGACTGGAATACCCATTGCCGTTCATCCTCGGGGAAGACCACGACGGAGGCATCGAGCACGGCGGCGCCGCGGTCGTCGCGCACGCTGCCTGACACGCCGCTTGCCGTCTGCGTGAGCACGACGCGCACGCCGTTCAACTGCGTGCCGGGCTCGAGTGCGAGCGGCTCGTCGGTGATGTCCTGTCCATCACGCAGGATGGCCTTCAGGAACCAGCCGGGCGGTGGCGAGACGCGCAGGTAACCAGGTTCCGTGATGCCGGCGAGCTCGAACGTGAAGTCGCCGTTGATGCCGCCGCCGCGATTGCGGAACGCGTCGGCGCCGGCCGGCTGTGTGGGCGTGAAGCTCACGCGCACCTGCCCGGACCGCAGGCCGACGGCGCCCGTGTCTGTCACCACGACACCGCGCACCACTGCCGGCGGTGCAAGGGCGATCGTGATGCCCGAGAGGTCCACGCCGCTCACCGTGATCGACGCGCGTCCCGTGGGTTCGTCGCCACCGCCGCGGCGTCCGCGCGCGCCCACGGCCAGCGTGTAGCGGCCGGGCGCGAGGCCGCGCAGTTCGAAGGTGCCGTCGGCGTTCACCGGCGCGCCCCTCGGCACGCTCATCGCCTGGCGCACCATGTCGTCGGGCAGCGCCATCACCATGCCGGCGAGTTCGAGGCCGGCCATGCCCACCACGCGTCCGCTGACTTTCGCGAGCGGCATGAGCGACAGGCCGAAGCCGATGCCGCTCACTTCCTGGCCCAGGCCCACCGTAACGCGCTGCGCGTCGCCGGCGTTGGTCGTGCCGGGGAAGTAGGTGGGCGCGTAGCCTGTCGAGGGTTCGTCGTCGGCCGTGCCGCCGCGCGCTCTGAGGAACGGGCCCCCACGGTCTTCGTTGAGCGTGGCCGAGACGACGTATTCGCCGGGCGGCAGGCCAAAGACTCGGAAGGTGCCCTGGTCGTCGGTGCGATCGCTCTGGCCGGCCGGCAGCAGACGGCGCGCGCCGGCTGCGTACGCATAGCGCAGCACGCGCACCTGCGCGCCGGTCAGCGGCTCGCCGAACTCGTCCACGATGCGGCCGGTGATGACGCTGCCGCGCGGCAGCCCCACGACGAGCTTCTCGATGGCCTGGCCGGCGGCGAGATCCACCGGCGTGCCCGGTTCGCTCGGCCGCCGTTGGCCGTACTGCAACGTGATGAAGCCGCCCTTGCTCGCGGTGATCGTGTAGCGTCCGCCGCTCAGTTCCCGCAGTTCGAACCGGCCCTGTTCATCCGTGAGCGTGGTGCGGGTCTCCTGCGCGCCTGGGGCGGCGGTGCGCACCTGTGCACGGCGGATCGGCGCGCCCGTGTCGGCCGCCACGACCACGCCGCGCAGCACGGCCGTGCCGACCGGCGCCTGCTGGCCGGGCGGGATCATGCGCGGCGGCGTGCGCTGGCCCGCGGGCTGTGCGGCGGCCGCGGACGACGTCAGGAGCACGGCGGCCACCGTCAGGGCCGCACGACACGCGAAGGTCATGTCTCATCCTACGCGCGCCGAAGGGCGCCTGTTTACGGCTCGGGCCGGGGAATGGCCGTGAGCGTGAGATCCACGACGTTGCCTTCGTCGACGCGCAGCGGCACGGCGGCGCGCTTCAGGGCTGCCCGGCCGTCAGGGCCTGGGACGGGGCACCGCGGTCAGCGCCAGCTCGTGCATGCCGCCCTCGTCGATGCGCAGCGCCGTGGCGAACGGCTTGAGCGCCTGCAGCATCTCGGGCTGCGCCAGCACGCTCCGCGAGGCGCCGTCCACGGCCACGGCCAGGTAGCGGTCGCCGGCCGGCATGCCGCGCACATCGAAGCGCCCCGCGTCGTCCACTTCCGACGCGCCGATGGCGCGCGAGCCGCGCATCCAGCGTGTGTCGTCGTCTGGGAAGATGATGACCGAGGGGCGCCGGCGGCTCGTGGTGCGGTTCCACGCCACGCTGCCGCGCACACTCGCCAGGCGGTTGGTCATCGTGATGTCGAGCATCACGTCGCCGCGGCTGAAGTCGATGGCCTCGTCGGTGACGTCGCGGCCGTTCATCGCGATCGACTTCAACCACCACGTGGTGAGCGGCCGGGTGGCCGGCGTCACTTCCTGCAGCGCGCGCACGTTGATGCCGGGGGCTTCCGAGCCGGGAATCATGCGGGCTTCGACCGCGCGCACGTGCTGCGTGCCGAAGGCGCCCTCGAGGCGGAACGAGCCGTCGGAATAGGTGGGCACCGGCCGCGGCTGCGGCGCGCGTGTGGGGTCGTCGGCGCGCAGCGACACCATCACCGGCACGCCCACCGGCTCGCCGTCCTCGCTGTGCACACGGCCGCGGACGATGGCGCCGGCGCGCATCGGGATCGACACGCCGTCGAGGTCGCCGCCGTTCACCGCGACCTCGGCCGTGCCCCAGTACTCGACGCCGCCCGTCTGGAAGTGCCGCGCGGTGATCTGGTACGTGCCGGGCCCGAGGCGCGCAATCTCGAAGCTGCCGTCTTCGCGCGGACGCGCACCGCGCGTGACATACCCGTCGAGCCGTTCCGGCGCCACGAGGCCCACGCCGAGGTTGATGGCGCGGCCCGACGTGTCCGGCGGCAACTGCACCGTGCCGCGCACGGTGGCGAGCGGCACCATCAACAGGCCGAAGGAGACACCCGCGGTGTCGCGTCCGGGCTCGACGCGTACGGCGCGCGCGTTCGAAAGACTCGCCGTGCCGGGAAAATAGGTGGCGGCGTAGCCCTGCCGGCGCGCCTCTTCGTCCGCCGGGGCATCCGCCACGAAGCGGTTCGGCCGCGCGCCCACGATGTAGTCACCCGGCGGCAGCCCCCACACGCGGAAGGCGCCGGTGTCGTCGGTGGTGGGCGTGATGGGTGATGACGTGGTGCGCACGCCGCCGCCGCGGTTACCCGGCTCGCGCCGCAGCACGTCGATCTCCACCCCCGCCGCCGGCTCGCCGAACTCGTCGAGCACGCGGCCGGCGACGACGCCTCCGCGGTAGAGCGCGATGCGCACGCCCTGGATGCGCTGGCCCGGTGTGATGGTCTGCCACTGCGGCTCTTCGGGCTCGCCGTTCCAGATGTTGTCGTAGTCGAAGTAGCCCACGCGCGACGCCGTGACCTGCACGCGTCCGGCCGGCACGCCGGTGAACTCGAACTGGCCGTTGGTGTCGGCCGTCATGGCTTCCACGCGCGAGGCTTCGCGGTCTGGCTCCTCGATGACGAGCGACACGGCGGCGCGGCGGATGGGGGCGCCGGTCATGCCGTCCACGACCACGCCGCGGATGGACGCGTTGCCCTGGCGGCGGGCCGGCGTATCGCGCACCTGCGCGGCCTCGACTGCCGCCGCCCGCAGGCGCGGCAGCGCTGTGCCGGCCGAGATCAGCAGTGCAGACACGAGCAGCAGAAAGAGCGGAAGGCGCAGGCGCATGGCAGCCGTGGCAGGGGAGTGTAGCGCCCCGGCCATTCCGTTAGACACCCTTCATACGCTGCCCGGTCCGGCCCAGGGCCGAACCCCGGGCCCTCCGCTCACGCAAGAGCGAAGTGGCGGCGGCCGGCCTTTGCGCTCATCGCCATTGGCTCGCTGGTCCTCGGCATCGGCCTCACGACCACCCTCTTCACGGTGGTCAACGCCGTGCCCTTCAAGTCGAGCCCGGTTGGTGATCCGGACCGGCTCGTCGAGATCGACTCCGGGCAGCTCAACGTCGCCCTCGCGACTGGTCGGTGGAAACGACCTGCGTGGGCGCCGACGACTTCACCGAGGTCGTGGACGGCCGCGGCTTACTTCTCGGCGAAGCAGTAGAACAGCCCCGCGCCGCCGGTGGCAACGAGGTTGGGCTGGCTGCAGCCGCGCGTCGGGTGCGCGGAGTTCCACGACGAGTTGCCGCCGCCCGAGCGGTCGTGGTGGCCGATCTGCGCGCGTGGCGCGGCCGGCTGGCCGGCTCCGGCCGAGACGCCTTCGGCGTTGCTCGTCCAGTTGTTGCAGGTGGTCGTGTTGGGATCGCCGGGCAGCGCGCGTCCGTGCGAATCCGACCCGGTCAGGACGTCGTGCTGGTTCGGCGTGTCGCCGCGGCCGTTGATGGGCGTGCCCTTCTCGGTGAGCGCGAATTCCTTGTTGATGCTGTTGCGGTCGCGCTGCACGTCGCCATGCAGGTCCGCCACGTTCTGCGCGATGATCGCGCCCTTCGCGTTGTACCAGGGGCCGGCGCCGATGCGGTCGCGGGCGTTCACCGCCGGCGTCGAGCCGCTGGCGGTCTGGCTCAGGTAGGCGCGCCAGGTGCGATTGCCGCCCCCGGCCGCCGCGGCCAGCGTCTGGCAGTGCGTGTCAGCGCCCGCCAGTCCGCCCAGATTGGCCCCGTTCCCGGTGCCCACGCTGGTGATGAAGAAGCCCATCGGCTGCTGAGGCGCGGCGGGCTGTGCCGGCGCCTGCGCCGAGGCGAGGAACGACCCGCCGAGGATAGCCGCGGCGGCAGCTGCAAAAGCTTTGTGCATCGAAGTCTCCTGTGAGTATCGGTTTGCCGCGCGCGCGAGCCGCAGGCGGCGGGGGCATTGTAAGCGAGGGCGCGATGGGGGCCAGTCGCGCGCCCTATAATGACGCCGTGGCCCAGTCCGCCTCCGGTTCCCAGCAAGCGGTGCTCACGGCTGACACCACGGCAGACGTCGAGCGGCGCCAGGTCGAGGCGTGGCGGCGACTCTCACCTGCCGAGCGCCTGCGACTGGTCAGCGATACCACGCGCGCGGTGATCGACCTGTCACGTGCCGGAATTCGCCGCCGCTATCCTCAGGCGTCGGAACGCGAGTGCTTCCTGCGCCTGGCCGCCATCCTGCTCGGCGTCGACACCGCACGAAAGGTGTATCCCGATGCCGTGCACCTGGCGGACCTTCGCGGGGCGTCGTGAACGACCCCGTCGCGGTCGCGCTCTGCGTGGCGCAGGTGTTCGATGCGTGCGGACTGCGCTATCTGGTCGGCGGGTCGCTGGCCAGTTCGCTGAGCGGGGAGCCGCGGTCCACCCTCGACGTCGACATCGTCGTCGCGTTGACGCCGCCGGACGTGGACCGAGTGGCCGAGGCGTTGCGTGCCGAGTTCGACGTGGACGAACTGGCGGTCGCGCGAGCCGCCCGTGAGCAGTCGAGCGTCAACGTCTTTCACCGGGCCAGCGCCATCAAGGTCGATCTCTTCGTGATGGGCGGGTCACCGCACGACGAGGAGTCGATGCATCGACGGCAGCGGGTGCAGGTGACGGCCGATCCCGACCGCTACCTCTACGCGTATACGCCTGAAGACATCCTGCTGCAGAAGCTGCGCTGGTTCCGAAAGGGCCACGAGGTCTCCGACCGCCAGTGGCGCGATGTGCTGGGCATCCTGCTGGTGCAGGGCGACGCGCTCGATCGGGTGTACGTGCGTGACCGGGCCGAGCGCCTCGGCGTGGCCGACCTGCTTGCGCGCGCGGAGTCTGCCTGTCGCTGAGTGATGACCTCCACCCGTCTCGCCATTCTTGCGTCGTGTCTCGCGATGCTTCCTGCCTTCGCGTCAGCACAAGTGGACGTGCCGCCGCGCCCCGAACTCTACTATCCGATCGGCAGCTTCACCACGTTCTACAGCGCCGAGCGGATGGCGCGGCGCGATGCCGCCGGCAAGGCGTCCGGCGTGACGAACGCCGCCTTCCAGGAGCGGCTCTACCAGTTCATCGCCTGGCACGAGGACGTCTTCGTGTGGGGGCCGCCGCTCGCCGAACTCCGCGCCTACGTGCAGGGCAAGAGCGTGGCGCATCTCGAGATGATGCAGGCCATGGCCGGCCAGCACGACGCGCTGACGCGCCAGCGCCACATGGAGAGTGCTTTCGACGTCAACCGCGGCCGGCCGCGCATGCTCGTGTTCACGCACCAGGAAGGCGCCGCGTGGGACGTCATCACGCTCGATGCGTGGAACGACTGGCGCCAGTACGGCGAGGCGCAGATGGTGGCGGCAGACGTGTCAGAGGCGGCGGCGAAAAAGGCCGGCTTCGCGAACGCGGACGCCGTGGGCGTCGCCATGCGCAGCCTCATCAACACGCATCACGACACGCTCGGCACGTTCATCACCTTTGCGCCGAAGTAGCCGCCGCGCTCAGCCGCGCGCGAGGATCTCGCGAGCGGCGTTCGCGCCGGACCCGCCGGTGAGCCCGAGGCCCGGATGGGTGCCGGCGCTGCACAGCCATAGCCCCTGCACCGGCGTGCGGTACTGGCTCCAGTTGAGCAGCGGCCGCATCGTGAAGAGCTGATCGAGCGCCAGCTCGCCGTGGTGGATGTGGCCGCCGGCCATGCCCCACTCGCGTTCGAGGTCGGCCGGCGTGAGCACTTCCGCTTCCACGATGAGCGCGCGGATGCCCGGCATGAAGCGGTCGAGCGTCTCGAGCACGGCGGCGAGGAACGGCGCCCGCGCCGTCTCCCATGTGCCCGCGCGCAGCGTCTGCGGGGCGTACTGTGCGTAGATCGACATCACGTGCGCCCCGGGCGGCGCGAGTGACGGATCGCCGAGCGACGGGATGAGCGCTTCGAGCCACGGCGACGGCGAGAACGCGCCGTATTTCACGTGGTCGAAGGCGCGCTCCATCGCGTCGACATCCGCCGCCATGCGGATGCGCGTGGCGAGCTGCTCGCGGTCTGCCCCGGGCACGACCGGCAGTGCCGAGAGCGCGAGGTTCACCTTCGCGAGCGTGCCCGCCGTGCGGTAGTTGCGGGCGCGCCAGCGGACTTCGGACGGCAGCGTCATCGGATCGCACAGCCCATAGGTGGTCTTCGGGTCGATGCCGGAGACAACGGTCGTGCCGTCTGCCGTCGTGCCGTCAGCGAGCCGCACGCCACGCATGCCGGTGGCGTCGCTCATTACCCCGGCCACGCGCGCGCCGGTGCGGATCGTGACGCCGGCCTGTTCCGCCGCCCGCACGAGCGCCGCCGTGAGCGCGCCGGGGCCGCCGCGCGGCCACACGAGCCGCGGATCGCCGGCCGACTGATTCGCCGCGTGCAGCAGGAAGAGCAGGCCGCTGCCGGCTGACCACGGCCCGAGCATCGCGCCGAACACGCCATCCGCGGCAAGTGCCGCGGCGACGCTCGGCGTCTCCACGTGTTCGGCCACCAGATCGGCGACGGGCATTGGCCCCCAGCGCAGCAGACGATAGCCGTCGGCGGCGCCGAGCGCGCGGAATTGCCGCGCCGTCTGCAGCAGCCGCCAGAGCTCGCGCGGTGCTGGCGTATCGATGGAGGGCGGCGTGTGGGGCAGGATCGACGCCACCACGCGGCCGAGCTTCGCGCGCGCGTCGACGAACGCCGGCCAGCGGTCGGCGTCGGCCTGGCTGAATGCGGCGAGCGACGCGCGTGTCTTCGCCACGTCGTGCCACAGCGTCACGGCGCGGCCGTGGCCGTCGAGCGCCGTCATCCAGGCCTCGCGCGGCACGAATTCCAGGCCGTGCGTGTTGAGGTTCAGGTCGCGGGCGACATCCGCCCTGAGCGGACCCACGTCGTGTGCCGCCGCCGGCACGCGGAAGCCGGTCGTGAGTTCACGCGTGATGGCCGCGCCGCCCACGGCATCCCGCTGTTCGAGCAGCGTCACCTTCCGGCCGGCGCGGGCGAGCAGCGTGGCGCAGACGAGGCCGTTGACGCCGCCGCCGATGACCAGGGTGGCGCTCATCGCTTCGCGTCCTTCAGGATCTTCTCCGCCGCGTTCTTGCCGGGCGCGCCCATGATGCCGCCACCAGGATGCGTCGCCGACCCGCACATGTAGAGCTTGTCGATGGGCGTCGCATACTGCGCCCAGCCGGGCACGGGCCGCAGGAAGAAGAGCTGCTCGAGCGACAGCTCGCCCTGGAAGATGTTGCCTTCGCTCAGGCCGAACGTGCGCTCGATGTCGAGCGGGGTCAACACCTGACGGTGCCGGATGATGTTCCGGATGTTCGGCGCGTGCACGGCAATGGCGTCGATGACGGCATCGCCGAATGCCTCGCGGCGGGCGTCGTCCCACACGTCCCCGGGCTTCAGGTGATACGGCGCGTACTGCACGAAACACGACATCACGTGTTTACCGGGCGGCGCGAGCGACGCGTCGCTGAGCGTCGGAATCACCATGTCGATGTAGGGGCGGCTCGAGAAGGCGCCGTGTTTGGCCTCGTCGTAGGCGCGCTCCATGTAGTCCACGCTCGGCGAGATCGAGATGGCGCCGCGCAGGTGCTCGCCGGGCCCCGGCAGGCACGTGAAATCCGGCAGCGCGTCGAGCGCCAGGTTCACCTTCCCCGACGAGCCACGGTATTTGTAGCGCTTCACGCCCTGCACGAAGTCGTCGGGCAGATCCTTCGTATGCATGAAACGTTCGAACGTGAGACGCGGATCGACGCTGCTCACCACGATGTCGGCCTGGATCTCGTCGCCGTTCTCGAGGGCCACGCCCGTGGCCCGTCCGTTCCTCGTGAGGATGTGCGCGACGGGCGCTTCGGTGCGGATCTCGGCGCCGAAGCGCCGCGCCGCGCCGGCAATCGCCTCCGACACCGCACCGGTGCCGCCGCGCGACAGGCCCCACGAGCGGAACGCGCCGTCGATTTCCCCCATGTAGTGGTGCAGCAGCACGTAGGCGGTGCCGGGTGAGCGCACGCCGAGGAAGGTGCCGATGATGCCCGAGGCACTCATCGTGGCCTTGAGCGCATCCGTCTCGAACCACTGGTCCAGGAAGTCCACCGCGCTCATCGTGAGCAGCTGCACCTGGTTCACTTTGTCGTGGTAGCGCATGCCGCGGAAGCGCTTGCCCACCGAGAGCAGGTCGAGCAGCCCACGCGGATCGAGCGACATCGGATCGGGCGGCGTCATGCTCAGGATGGGTTTCGCGAAGCGGCCCATCTCGACCATCGCCATGCCGTAGTCGTCGTAGGCGTCGGCGTCCTTCCTGCTGTGACGTGCGATCTCGCGGCGGCTCTTGTTGTGGTCGTTCATGCGCCACAGGTAGTCGCCGTTCAGCATCGGCGTGAGCGTGCCGTCGAGCGGCAGCAGCTCGAGCCCGTGCGCGGGCAGGTCGAGGTCGCGGATGATCTCGGGCCGGAGCAGCGATACGACGTAGCTGCAGACCGAGAACTTGTAGCCGGGAAAGACTTCCTCGGTCACCGCGGCGCCGCCCAGCACGTGCCGGCGCTCGAGCACGAGCGTCTTCCGCCCGGCCTTCGCCAGATACGCGGCGCAGGTGAGCCCGTTGTGGCCGCCGCCGATGACGATTGCGTCGTAGCGCATCGGCGACAGTATAGGGCGCGGCCTGCCCGTCCGGCATCATGCCGCGATGGCAGGCACGGAATCGTACACGGCAGGGGCAGCGGCCGCGGTCTACACCGCGCAGGTGAGCCTCGGCATCCTGGTCTGGAACCTGCGCGATGCGCGCGGACGTGGATGGACCGGAGGCGTCGTTGCCGCGCTGATCTTTCTGATTCCGACCATCCATCGCGTTGTGGAAGTCAGAAGCCCGATTCGGGCGCCGCCCTTGACGAACACCAGGACGTCAGGCACAATCCGAGGGCTAGACCAGTCGGTCTAATTGCGCGGCGAGATGGCCCACACGACCAAACAGCGACTGCTCGAGCAGGGGATGGCGATGCTGCTCCGTACGGGGTACAGCGACCTCGGTATTGCGGCGCTGCTCGAGGCCACGGGCATTCCGAAGGGGTCGTTCTATCACCACTTCAAGAGCAAGGAAGACTTCGCGCTTCAGGCGGTCGACCTCTACATGGCGGGCGTGCACCAGGCCCTCGACGCCTGCCTGAACGACCCGGCATTGCCGCCGCTCGCCAGGATCAGAAGCTTCTTCGCCGCCGTGCAGGACAGCTACCGCGGCGAGGGCTATCTGGGTTGCCTGCTCGGTGGGCTGGGGCAGGAACTGTCGGGCGTGAGCGAGGAGTTCCGCCGGAAGGTCGACCACTGTCTCTCGTCGATCGCCCGCCGGCTCGCGGGATGCCTGGAAGAAGCCGTGAAGAACGGGCAACTTGCCAGCGACACCGATCCGCAGGCGCTGGCCGAGCTGCTCGTGAACTGCTGGGAGGGCGCCGCCCTGCGTACCCGCCTCAGGCGCGATCCTGCGCCGTTGGGCCAGATGCTCGACTTCTACTTCAAGACCGCGGCCGGATAGCAGGTCGCGGCAACGTTCAGGCACTCTCTGCGTGCCTGATTAGACCGACCGGTCTACTAGTGGTGGCGTTACAACACACGGAGGCTGACATGGAAACCAACTCGCTGTTCACTCGGCTTGGCGCAACACCGGGTATCGCCGCGCTCGTCGACGATATCGTGCAGGCGCATCTCGAGAACCCCGTCATCCAGGCGCGCTTCCGCCCGGTGGCCGACGAGCCGTCAAGACTCGCGGCCGCCAAGCAGCACCTGTGCACCTTTCTGGCCGCAGGTAGCGGCGGTCCTCAGGCGTATGCCGGCCGATCGATGCCCGACGCGCACCGCGGCATGAACATCAGCGCCGCCGAGTACGTGGCCGCCCTCGACGACATCCTTGCGGTACTGCGTCGGCACGGCATCGACGAGCAGACGCAGAAAGACGTGCTGGCGATCGCGTACTCCCTCAAGGGCGAGATCGTTCACGTGTAGGTGCGCTTCCGCACCGCCGCCTACGGCACGGTGAGGCCACCGTCCACGGGCAGCGCGAGGCCGGTCGTTGCCGAGGCGTCACTGGAGCAGAGCCAGAGCACCGCGGCAGCGACCTCCTCGGATGTCACCAGGCGGCCGATCGGGTGGCGGGCGGTCATCGCCGCAGCGAGCTGTTCGTCGTGGAAGAACGCGCGCTCGGTCATCTCCGTGCGCACGACGCCGGGGCACACGGCGTTCACGCGGATGCCCTGGGCCGCGTACTCCATCGCCGCCGCCTTGGTGGCGCCGATGACGCCGTGTTTGGTCGCCCCGTAGCCGATCCCGATGCGCGTGCCGATGAGCCCGGCCACCGACGACATGTTCACGATGGCGCCACCCCCCTGGGTGAGCATCTGGCGGATCTCGTACTTCATGCTGAGGAACACGCCCGTCAGGTTGATGGCGACGACCTCGTCCCAGATGGCTTCGTCGTAGTCGGCGGTGGGCACGAACGCCTTGCCGCCCTCGATGCCGGCGTTGTTGAAGGCGCCGTGCAGCGCGCCGTAAGTGTCGACGGCCGTATCGACCATGCGCCGCACGTCAGCGGCCTGCGACACGTCGCCCACCACCGCGACGCCCTCGGCGCCCGTGGCGAGAATCTGCGCCAATGTCTCGTCCAGCTGTTCCCGGCGTCGTCCGGTGACCACGAGCCGCGCACCCTCGCGGGCGAACGCCAGGGCGGTCGTGCGGCCGATGCCGCTGCTGGCCCCGGTGACGAGTACTGCCTGCCCATCGAACCGTGTCGTCATGCGCCAGACAGCATCTCAGTGCGCCGGGAGCGTCGAAACGCGCGTGGCGTCTGCCGCACGAACCGTGAACGGCGCCTGGTACAGCCACACGGGGCGGCCGTCCGGGCAGCGCAGCACGTGCCGCGGTTCGAGCGAGGCGGCCTCGAACTCGAGGCTTGCCATCCACGCGCCGGCGCCGAGCTCGCGCGTGGCTTTCGCTACCGCGCGCGGCATACTCTCGGGCCGCTGGAAGAGATAGACCATCCCGTAACCCGACCAGTCGGCCGTCCAGATGTCGGCGCGGCGCACGCGGGCGAAGCGGCAGCGCCAGGCGCAGACGATGGTGAGCGGCCAGCTCCACTCGAGGCCGTCGATGCGTGCGGCCGGATACTCGCGGTGCAGTTCGCGCAGCCCGTCGCCCACGCCGCACCCGGCGTCCACGATCGATGCGCGGTCCGCCGGCAACGGCGCGAGGGCCGCGAGTCCGTTGAGCGCGCCGGCGGGTGTGGGATAGAGTGGCGCGTCGCGCCACGAGCTCATCGGATAGAGCAGCACGAGGAGCGCGAGCGGCAACAGCCACGCCCACGCGGGCAGGCTGCCGGCAACGCCACTGGCCAGCAGTGACATCGGGAAGCCGGCGGCGATGAACACGCGGCGCCAGGGTGTTGCGCCCCACACCATCAGGACGGCGCCGAGGGCGCTGGCCGCGGCCAGCGCGATCCAGGCCGGCACGTTCAGCGCGCCGAGGGTGAGATACGTGGCCCACGCCAGGCCCCAGGCAGCCAGCGCGGGCAGCGGCCACATCATGCGCGCCTATTCTGCCCGCAATCCGCGCCGCCAGAGACGCAGCAGTTCTATACTGCGTTCGTGCCGATCGGGTCCGCCTTCCACGCACGCACGCTGCCGCTTGCCGGAAGCCTCAGCTTCCGCGACTGGGCGGGGTATTACGCCGTGAGCGCCTTCGAGGCGCATCACGAGCACGAGTACAACGCGATCCGCAACGGCTGCGGACTCATCGACATCTCGCCGCTCTTCAAATACCACCTGCACGGGCCCGATGCGCAGATGCTCGTGGACCGCGTCATCACGCGTGATGCCTCGCAAATGGCCGTGGGGCAGGTCTACTACACGCCGTGGTGCGACGACGACGGCAAGGTGATCGACGACGGCACCGTGGCGCGCCTTGGCGCGGACCGCTTCCGCATGACGGCGGCGGACCCGAACCTCCGCTGGCTGCTCGAACACGCGCGCGGACTGAACGTGGCCGTGGAGGACGTCACCGAGCAGGTGGCGGCGCTGGCGCTGCAGGGGCCGAGTTCGGCGCGACTGCTCGCCGCGGTGAGCGACGTGCCGATGCGCGAGCTGAAGTACTTCCGCGCCGCGGCGGGCACGATCGCGGGCGTGCCGGTGGAGGTGACGCGCACCGGCTACACGGGCGACCTTGGCTACGAAGTGTGGATGCCCTGGAAGCAGGCGCTCACCGTGTGGGACGCGCTCGTGGACGCCGGGCGCGCGCATGTGCTGCGGCCAGCCGGCATGCTGGCGCTCGACGTGGCGCGGGTCGAGGCGGGGCTGCTCCTGACTGACGTGGACTTCCACAGCAGCCGCAAGGCGAGCATCGAGTCGCAGGCGTATTCGCCGTATGAACTTGGCCTCGGCCGGCTCGTGAGCCTCGGCAAGGCGTCGCCGTTTGCCGGGCGCGCGGCGCTCGCGCGCGAGCAGGCGGCCGGGCATCGCCGCGAGATCGTCGGCCTCGAAGTGCGCTGGCCCGAGGTGGAGGCGATCTATCAGCAGGTGGGGTTGCCGCCGGCCGTGCCGGCCGCGGCATCGCGCGTCGCGGTGCCGGTCTACCGCGGCAAGACGCAGATCGGGAAGGCGACGTCCACCGCGTGGTCACCCACACTCAAGAAGCTCATCGCGCTCGCCACGATCGACCGCCCGCA
>JBIKUN010000233.1:0-4082 GCA_044347565.1 Vicinamibacterales bacterium
CTGTCGGTGTCGACCGAGGACGACATCATCATCGACAACAACTACGGCCGCTTCGAGGCCGGTGCCAGCGTGCGGCTGCAGGGCACCGGCGCCAGGCCCGCGGTGACCGGCCGCGCCGAGCTGCGCGAGGGCGGTGAGGTGTTCATGCTCGGCGGCCTCTACCGCCTGAACGAGAGCACGATCGCCTTCAGCAATCCCAACGCCATCGAGCCCGATATGAACATCTCGATGGTGACGCGCTCGAACGGTGCCGACCAGACGCTCACCCTGAGCGGCACGCTCGACAAGCTGCAGACGAGCGTCGTCTCGAGCGACCCGAACGCCAGCCCCAGTCTGGCGGCGCTCTTCGTGGGCGGTGACACGACGCTCGATCGCAACGACGCGCTGCGCCTGCTCTCCGGCGAACTGCTCGGCGTCACCGGGCGCGCCATCGGGCTCGACAGCCTGCGCCTCGAACGTGGCTTCAGTGGCGACGACGTGCGCCAGGACCCCGGTCTCATCGTCGAGAACGCCGACCCGGCCACCCGTCTGACGCTCTCGAAGCAGCTGCGCGCGGACGTGGAAGTGGTGCTCTCGCAGGGCATCGGCCAGGGCGCCCTCGCGGGCTACGTGACCTACCGGCCGCTGCGCGGCGTCGAACTGCGCGGCACCTCGCTCGACAACACCGACCGCCTGCTCTCGGTGCGCCACGACATCTCGTTCGGCGGCGCGACGCTGCAGGCGGCGCCGCGGCGCGTGCCGGGGAAGGTCGCAGCCGTGCGGTTCGACGGCGCGCCCGCCGCCGACGAGCCGGCGCTGCGCGGCCGCCTGCGCCTCACCGCCGGCGACACGTTCGACTTCATCCGCTGGCGCGACGACGTCGAGCGCCTGCAGACGTGGTACCGCGAGAGTGGCTTTCTCGAAGCGCGCGTGCGGGCCTCGCGCGCCGACCAGCCGGATGGACGGATCGCGCTCACCTACACGGTGGAGCGCGGGCCGGCCACCGAGCTCCGCGTGGAGGGGATGGCAGTGCCGCGTCGGCTGCGGCGCCAGCTCGAGTCCACGTGGTCAGACGCGGTGTTCGATCGGTTCCTGCTCGAAGAGATTCAGTCGGCGCTGCAGTCCGAGCTGGTCCGCAGGAACGTCATCAACGCGCAGGTCGAGGCTGTCGTCAGCGCGACCGAACCCGTGAAGGTGATTGCCGCCACCGTGCGCAACGGCCAGGTGGCGACGCACCGGCGGATTCTCTACGACGGCGCCGTCACGCTGTCTCCCGCGCAGCTCGACGCCGAGGTCGCGGTGTGGGGGCTGAACGACTGGGGCTGGCTCTATCCGCCGTCCATCGCCAACGCGATCACGAACCGCTACGACGCCGAGGGGCGGCGCGCGGCGCGGGTGACGGCCGGTGAGCCGGTGGTGGTGGATGGACAGGCGCTGCTCACGATGACGATCGACGAGGGCCCGCTCACGACGGTCTCGAGCGCCACGGTCACCGGCGCCGAGGGGGCGCTCGCCGACGGCGCGCAATCGATCGTCGACGGCCTGATGGGACGCCCCTTCCGCTACGGCGAGGTGGACGCCGCCGCGCGTCAGGTCGAGGCCCGTTTCCGGACCGCCGGCTACAACAACGTGCAGGTGGTGCCGCTCGTGACCGCGCCTTCCGACGGCATCTCGGCCGAGGTGCGCCTCGACATCACGCCGGGCCGGCAGCAGCGGCTCGCGCAGGTGCTCGTGGACGGCGCCGACCGCACGCATCCGGGCGCCGTCGTGAACGCGCTTGGCCTCGACAGCGGCGATCCGGTGAACTTCACGCAGTGGGCGCAGGCCCGCAAGCGTGTATATGACACGAACGTCTTCCGGCAGGTGGACGTGCGGCCGGAAGTGCTGCCGGCGCCGAACGCCGACGGCAGCGAAGCGGTCAACGCGCGCGTGACCGTCAGCGAATGGCCGACATGGCGCCTGCGCTACGGTCTGCAGTTCGACGACCGCAGCCAGGCGGATCAGGGCAGCGATACGTCGGTCGACCGGCGCCGTGACCTGGGGCTCGTCGCCAATCTGCAGAACCGCAACGTCTTCGGCCGGGCGTTTGCATTCGGCGCGTTCGGCCAGGTGGCGCGCCGGCTGCGCTCGGGCAACACCTATCTGACGTTCCCGACGCTGTTCGGACGCGCGCTGCAGACGAACGTGTTCGCGTCGGCATCGCTGCAGGACGTGCCGCTCGACGACGCCGGGGAATTCTTCCTGCGCCGCACACGGACGCAGCTCTCGCTCGAGCAGCGCTTCCGCCGCGGGCGCTCGCTCGAAATCGCCTACGGCTATCGTCTCAAGCGCGAGATCCTCGACGCGCTCGATCCCGAGGATCCGTTCTTCCTGGCGCCGCTCACCGGCCGCTTTACCGGCACCGCGTTCCTCGACCGGCGCGATGACCCGTTCAATGCCTCACGCGGCTGGTTCGCGTCGCTCAATGCCGAGCGGGTGACCGAATTCGAGTCGAACGAAGACGCCATCAAGGTGCAGGGCACCTACTACCGGTATCAGGCGCTCGGGCCGGTGCTGCTGGCCTCGGCGGCGCGTGTGGGCGGGTCGTTTCTGAGTCCGCTCTCGTTCAGCGAGCGCTTCTTCCTCGGCGGCGCGGATACGGTGCGCGGCTACGGCGAGAGTCTGCTCGGCCCGAAGACGTTCACCGGGTCGGCGCGCGGCGGCAACGCGCTCCTCATCCTGAACCAGGAAGTGCGCGTGCCGCTCTATCGCTGGATTCGCGGCGTGGCGTTCGTGGACGCCGGGAACGTCTTCGTGGCGAACTCGGCAATGAGCGTCACCGATCTCGAGGTCGGTTACGGCGTCGGCCTGCGGCTGCACACACCGTTCTCGATCTTCCGCGTCGACCTTGGCTTTCCGGTCAGTCGCGCCGCCGGCCAGCGCGCGAGGCGCTGGTATTTCGGCCTGGGACACATCTTCTAGGCGGGGCTCGGCCCCCGGGACTCGGGCCCCGGGACACAAAGGGTGCAGAGACGCCGCCGGGGCGACGCGGGCATATACCCCCGCGGGCCGGCGGCGTTCTGCCACGGTGCACGGCGGGGAAGTCCCCGGCGCCACCGCATGTCGGGCGCTACCCTCTGAGGGAGTTGAGCGCCAGTTGCACCTGACGCTTCTCAGGCGCGTCAGGGGCGAGTTGCAGGAACACCTGGAAGTGTTCCGCCATCTTGTTGAACCGCTTCGCCCGCTGATGCGCCAGGCCAGCGTTGTAGTGGGCGTAGGCGAATTCGGGCATCAGGTCGGACGCGCGGTCGAGCACCTGCGAGGCTTCGTCGAACTCGCCCCGCTTGATGAGCACGAGACCCAGCTGGTAGAACGCAAAACCCGACTCGCCGCTCATGTCGCGGGCCTTGCGGCCTTCGTTCGCGGCTTCGTCGAGGTTGTTGTCGAGCAGGCCGATGGCCGACTGGCCGATGGCGTGCCACGTCTGGTCGTTGCCATCCGCCAGTCGCGCGAATTCCGCCCGGGCGTCGTTGTGCCGGTCGAGCTTGAGCAGCGCCTGGCCGGCGAGATACGCCGCGACGGGCTCGTCGTTGCCGGCGGCGCGCTCGGTCTTCACGCGCTGCACGGCTTCGTCGTAGGCGCCGCGTTCGTAGAGCTTCTGCGCGCTCGACTGTTCGGCCACGAGCGGCGCGGCGAGCAGGACGGCAAGGGCCGAGGTGGCGGCAAGGTGCTTCAACATGACGTGCGGCTTTGCAAGCGAAGTGCCATGGCCCGGCCAGTAATCCGGCCCCGGAAACGACGCGCTGTCTTGTCTTCAGACGAGCGACCGTGTCCTTTGGTCCCCCCGGGGTGTACAAAATGACCCTCGGAGGTGCCGGGGAGGCGGCCGGGACCGGCCTGTCGCACTACCTGACGCTGCGCAGACTCGTGCACCGTACGACGTATCACGCGGGCCAGATCGCACTGCTCGGGCGCGCGATCGAGGCCCGCGTGGCGTAGCGAGCTACCAGCGGCGGCGCCGCCGGTCGGGGCTCGTGCCTGGGCCGCCGCGTGGTCCCGGCGGGTTCTCCCAGTTCGTGCCCCGGCCGCCCACGGGCCCCGGCGGGTTGTGGTCACGGTCGCGG
>JBIKUN010000181.1:0-7849 GCA_044347565.1 Vicinamibacterales bacterium
TCGGGGAAGCGGAAGGCGCGTTCGAGATCGCCGGGTCCCGGCGGATGGTCCTCGCCGGCCACGCGCACGCCGGGCAGCGCTTCGAGCGTCCGGTAGTCACCTTCCGGATCGACGATGGCGACGGCGTAGCGCGCGAGCATCAGTTGTTCGCTCAGCAGCCCCGCCACCCACGACTTGCCCGAGCGCGGATCGCCGCTCACGAGCACGTTGCGGTCGCGCACGGCGAGCGACAGGGGCCGCTGCGGCTCGTGTCCGAGCAGCACCTGGCGGCGGCCGTTCGTGGCCGGCAGGTCACGTTCGGCGGCCCGCTCGCGCAGGAAGGCGGCGACGGCCGCCGGCCCACGGCCCTCGATCACGAGGTCCGCCGCGGCGGCCAGCGCCGGCGAGCCCCAGCGCACGGCCACGCCGACTTCGGCGGCCTCGAGCAGCGCGTGATCGTTCTCGGCATCGCCGATGGCCAGCGTGTTGTGCGCCGAGAGGCGCAGCGCGGCGAGGGCCTCGCGCAGTCCCGTCGCCTTGCTCACGGCCTGCGGCAGAATCATGAGCCGCGAGCGGTTGAAGGCGAGCACGAGCGGCAGTTCGAGCGCGCGAACCACCTCGAGCACGGCGGGTGCCGCGTCGGCCGGCGTTTCGACCAGGCACTCGCCGTCCACGGCATCGACGCCACGGGCGCGGAGCGTGGCGCTGAAGACCGCCGGCGGTGGTCCGTGCAGGCGCATCGACCGGCCGCTGTCGGGGAAGGTGAGTACGGCGCCGTTTTCGGCCACGACGGCGTCGGCGAACGAGAGGTCGCCGGCCACGCGGCGGAGGTCCGCGAGCCGGCGGCCCGTGACGAGCACGATCGTCACGCCGGCCTCGCGGGTGGCGAGGAGCGCGGCGCGCACGTCGTCACCGAGCACGCCGGCCTCGGCGAGCGTGCCGTCGTAGTCCACCGCGAGCACGCCGTAGCGCATGGCTCCCCCCGGCAGGGACCGCCGCAAGTCGGGTGCCACGGACGGATCGCGCCCTGGCGCCGCACGGCCGCGCCCGGGGGGGGTGGTTCAGGCCGCGGATTCCTTCCCCGGGCCGCGGGATCTCTCCGGCAGGCCGCGTCGCGATCCGCGCCGGGAACGGGAGTAAGATGGCGCGCTGGAGGCGGATTCTGTGATGCAACCTGCGGCTGCTCTTCTCGCCAGTGTGCTGATGTTCGGAACGGCCCTGTCCGCAGCGGCCCAGACGACCTCGGCCTCCGCTCCCGCCCAGCAGAACGTCATCGCCGATGTGCGCGCGGCCATCGCCAAGGGCGACTTCGCCGGTGGTGAACGGATTCTCGCGGCCTACCGCAAGGACAAGGGCACGACGCCCGAGGCGCTCGAGGCGTTCTCGTGGCTCGGCCGCGGCGCTCTCGCCGCCAAGCAGCTCGACAAGGCGAATCAGTACGCGGAGCAGACCTACGACCTCTGTCTCGCCGCGCTCAAGACGCGGAAGATGGACGACGAGCCGCGCCTGCCGATTGCCATCGGCGCTGCCATCGAAGTGCGCGCCAATGTCGCCGCGCAGCGCGGCGCGCTCGCCGATGCCGTCTACTTCCTGAACGAAGAGCTGACCACCTACAAGGCCACCTCGATCCGCACGCGCATCCAGAAGAATATCAACCTGCTGTCGCTCGAAGGCAAGCCCGCGCCTGCCCTCGAGGTGCGCGAAGGGCTCGGCGCCACGAAGCCCGTGGCGCTCTCGTCGCTCAAGGGCAAGCCGGTCGTCGTGTTCTTCTGGGCGCACTGGTGCCCCGACTGCAAGGCGATGGGCCCGGTGCTGGACCAGATGCGGCAGCGCTACGGTGCGCGCGGTCTCACGATTGTCTCGCCGACCCAGCGCTACGGTTACGTCGCCGCCAGGAAGACGGCGCCGCCCGCCGAAGAGATGGCCTACATCGCGAAGATTCGCGACGAGATCTATCCGTGGATGGCGAAGGAAGCCGTGCCGGTGAGCGAGGAGAACTTCAAGGCCTACGGCGCCAGCACGACGCCCACCGTGGTGCTCATTGACCGCGGCGGCATCGTGCGCCTGTATCATCCCGGGCAGATGAAGCTCGACGAGTTCGAGCCGCTCGTGAAGGCCGTGGTCGACGGCAAAGCGGCGAGCGCAGCGGCCGGCGGCCGCTAGCCCGTCAGCGCCGGCGCGCGGACAGGCAGGAGGCGTGCGCGAGGCCGGCCCGGGCCAGCCCCGCGCCGGGGTGTCAGACGAGGGTGGCCTTGAGCGTGATCTCGTTGGCTTCGAGCGCCCGCGAGATGATGCAGCCGGTCTTGGTCTGCTCGGCGTGCGTCTGGAAGGTCGCGGCGTCCACACCAGGCACGGCCGCGGTCACGTCGAGGTCGATGCGCGTGATCTTGAAGCCCTTGTCGTCCTTGCCGAGGTGCACGCTCGCCGTCGTCTTCACCGACGTAGCGGTGAAGCCGGCCGTGGCAAGCGAGTTCGCCAGCGCCCACGAGAAGCAGCCGGCGTGCGCCGCGCCGAGCAGTTCCTCGGGGTTGGCGCCGGCCTTGTCTTCGAACCGGGTCGCGAACGAATAGGCGCCTTCGTACGCGCCGCTGCCGAGGGCCACCGTGCCGCCGCCGCCCATCAGATCGCCCTTCCACTCCGCTGTCGCCGTCCGTGCCATTGCTGCTCCTTGAATGCGGGCGCGCCGGATGTCCACGAGGCTCGTGGGGCGCGTCAACCGGGCTAGCGTAGCACGCGCACCGGGCGGCGCGGATCGGGCGGCGGATGGGCTAGCGGGGCTGTGCGGGCGGCAGGTCGCGGATGATGAAGAGCTTTTCGCCGGGCTTGATGAACCCAAGGTCGCGGCGGGCGAGTTCTTCGATCGTGGCGGGGTCTTCGCGGTAGCGGCGGGCCTGTTCGATGGCCCGCTGATTGTCGAGCCGCACGGTGTCGAGGTCGAGCCGCACGGCGGCTTCGCGCTCGTGCGCCCGTATCAGCGCGACGAGACCCTTTTCCCCGACGATCGCATCCACCAGGACCACGATCGTGATCACGATGAGTCCGGCGCGGAACAGACGCCGGCCGCGCGGAGTGGTCTCCGGCTTCGGGGCGTCGTCCTGAACTCGTTCGTCGGTCATGGGCGGTGTCAGAATAGCGGCTTCCCGCGCGTAGTACAAGTGTCTTGTATCGTGCCGTCCGCAAAAGTACAAGAACTTTCTCGAGAGTACAAGTGGAAAACGACACGCGCCCCTGTCTCGTGCTTACGACCTGGCCGGCGGATCAGCCGGTCGACGCCTTCGTCCGGGGGATGGTGGAGGCCCGGCTGGCCGCCTGCGTGCACGTGAGCGGCGCCGGACGTTCGACCTACCGCTGGGAGGGCGCGGTCGAAGACGCCGCCGAGCACCAGCTCGTCATCAAGACCACGCGCGGACGCCTCGCGGCCCTCGGCGCCTACGTGCGCGGCGCGCATCCTTACGCGGTGCCCGAGTGGCTGGAGATCGAGGCGGCCGGCAGCGCCGCCTACACCGGCTGGATCGCGGCGAGTGTCGCCGTCGGCTAGCCGAGCGCCTGCGCCAGGTCGTCGATGAGGTCGGCGATGTCTTCGATGCCGACCGAGACGCGCAGCAGCCCGTCGGTGATGCCGAGCGTCTCGCGGCGGTCCTTCGGCACCGAGGCGTGCGTCATGATCGCGGGGTGCGAGATGAGCGTCTCGACGCCGCCGAGGCTCTCGGCGAGGGCCATCAGCCGCACCTTGCCGAGCACCTCGCGCGAGCGCTCGAGCGAGCCGACGTCGAACGAGATGAGGCCGCCGAAGCCCTGCATCTGCCGGCTGGCCAGCGCGTGATGCGGGTGCGAGGGGAGGCCCGGGTAGATCGTGCGGGTGACCCGCGGGTGCGCCGCCAGGAACTCGGCGATGCGCATGGTGTTGGCGTTCGTGCGCTCCATGCGGATCGGCAGCGTCTTCGTGCCGCGCAGCACCAGCCACGCGTCCATGGGGCCGAGGATGGCGCCGGCGGCGTTCTGCACGAAGCGCATCCACTCGACGTCGTCGTCATGGCGGACGATGACGATGCCGCCCACCGAATCGCTGTGCCCGTTCAGGAACTTGGTCGTGCTGTGGAGCACGATGTCGGCGCCGAGGGTGAGCGGCCGCTGGATGTAGGGGCTGGCGAAGGTGTTGTCGACGACGACGCGGACACCGTGGCGGTGGGCGATGTCGCTCGCCGCGGCGATATCGGTCACCGCCAGCATCGGGTTCGTCGGCGACTCGATGAACAGATACTTCGTCTTCGCCGTGATGGCCGGGGCGATGGCGTCGAGGTTGGCCGTGTCCACGTACGAGAAGTCGAGGCCGAACTTGCGCCGCACCTTCTCGAACAGGCGGAACGTGCCGCCGTAGGTGTTGTCGCTCACGAGCACGTGATCGCCCGACTGCAGGCGGGTGAGCACGGCATCGATGGCCGCCATGCCCGAGGCGAAGGCGAATCCCGCCGCGCCGCCCTCGATGGCAGCGACGTTGGCCTCGAGCGTCATGCGCGTCGGGTTCTGGGTGCGGCCGTACTCATAGCCCTTGTGCTGGCCGAGCCCCTCCTGCACGTAGGTGGAGGTCTGATAGATGGGCGTGATGATGGCGCCCGTCGTGGGATCGGGCTCCTGGCCGGCGTGGATGCAGATGGTGGCGAAGCGGGCGGCGTCGGGAAGTTTCACGGCCCGGCCACGTTACTCTGATATCATTCCGCGTGGCAATCGGCTGCGCGGCGCATTCGAGCGGCCGCGCTCCCCGCTGATGCCCGACCGCACCCCTCGACCGATGCTGCCGGGGATCACGATCTCGCCGCAACGGCGGGCGGAAGACTGGCTGCGTCGCTCGACGCCCGGCCGCATCCTGCTGGCCGGTCTCGTGCTCAAGATCGTCGACATCGCCGCCAGCGCCGCGCTCGGCTCGCCGCGTCCCGCGTGGGTCGACGTGGTCGATACCTGCGGCACGCTTGGCATCATTTTCGGTTTCGGCTACCTGCTGGCGCGCGGTCTCGGCTGGATGCGGCGGCGCCTGCTGTGGCGCGTGCGCCGCAAGCTCATCCTGTCGTACGTCTTCGTCGGGCTCGTGCCGAGCCTGCTCATCGTGACGTTCTTCGTGCTGGCGGGCCTGCTGCTCATCCGCAACGTCGCCGGCTACATGGTGCAGACGCGGCTCGAGGCGCAGGCCGCGCAGGCGCGCTTCCTCGCCCAGACGGTGCTGCTCGACGTGCAGCGCGCGACCTCGGCCGAGGCCGTGCGCGAGACGCTCGAACGCCAGCAGGCGACGGCGTCGGCGCGGTATCCGTTCCTGTCGATTGCGCTCGTGCCGGTGCGCGGCGTCACGTGCCCGCCCGGCCTGCTCGCGGCCAATGCGGGCCGCACGCCGCCGGTCCTGCTGCCGATCCGGGCGGGCGAGTGGGCGCACGTGCCGGCGCCCGCCGCCCTGCCGTCGTGGCTCACGGCCTGCGACGGCCATGCCGCGCTCATGGCCTACGACGCGGCCGGCGATGCGCGCCGCGCCGAGGGCGGCACCGACCTGCGCCTCGTGGCCCGCGCCGTCGCGTTGCCGGCCACGCGCACGCCGTCGTGGGCGGTCGTGCTCGATCTGCCGATCTCGGCCGTGGTCGAGCGACGCCTGCAGGACGAAACCGGCATCCAGCTCGGCACGATCGGCGTGCTGCTCACCGCTGACACGCCGGGAGTCGAGGCGCGCGGCGCCGCGCTCGACGCGCGGCCCGTGCCCGACGACGGCGAGGGGCTCCTCAACCAGGTGCTGCGGCGCTGGGTCGTGCTCGTGCAGCACACTGACTGGGTGAGCGGCAAAACCGGCGAGCTCAACGTGCAGCTGTCGCTGCACCTGGTCGACATCTACCGCCGCATCGCCTTCGGCAGCGGCCTCGGCAGCGCCTTCAGCGGCGTGCTGCTCGGCGCGCTCGTCGTCGTGTTCGCGCTGTTCCTGCTCATCCAGGGCGTCGCCTTCGTGCTCGGTGTCACCCTGGCGCGGCAGATCACCGGCGCCGTGCACGATCTGTTCACCGGCACCGAACACCTGCGCAACCGCGACTTCACGCACGTCATCCCCGTGCGAGCGCGCGATCAGCTCGGCGAACTGGCCGACTCGTTCAACGTGATGACCGGCGAGATCACGCGGCTGCTCGTCGACGTCGCCCGGAAGGAACGTCTCGAGCAGGAATTCGCGACGGCCCGCGACATCCAGATGAAGCTGCTGCCGCAGGGGCCGCTAACGGTGCCGGGCCTGGCCGTGTCGGCCTACTGCGAACCGGCGCGCGAGGTGGGCGGCGACTACTACGACGTCTTCCCGGTGGACGAGGGCGTGTTCGGCTTCCTCATCGCGGACGTGTCGGGCAAGGGCGTCGGCGCCGGCCTCTACATGGCGCAGCTCAAGGGGCTCGTGCTGTCGCTGACGCGGCAGCACCGCTCGCCGCGCGACCTGCTCATCGCCGTGAACCGTGTGCTCGTCGACCGCCTCGACGGCCGCAGCTTCATCACCATGAGCTACGTGGTGGTCGATCTGCGCAAGCAGGTGATGACCTACGCCCGCGCCGGCCACTGCCCGATGATCGTGGCACCCGGCACGCGCGCCGGCGTGCGGCCGCCCATCAAGGTGCTCGCGCCGGACGGCCTCGTCGTCGGCCTGACGCTCGACGACGGCACGCTCTTCGAGTCACTGCTCGAGGAAGTCACCGTGCCGCTCGCGCCCGGCGACCTCCTGATGCTGTTCACCGACGGCATGAGCGAGATGATGAATCCGGCGCACGACTGCTTCGGCGAGACGCGCCTCGGCGAGATCGCCGGCGAGCACCGCGACCTGCCGCTCGACGAGCTCGCCGATCGGCTGGTGGCCGAGGTGCGGGCCTTCGGTGCCGGGGCCGGTCAGCACGACGACATGACGATGCTGCTGCTGCGCGTCGAACCAGCCGTGGCTGAGGCCGCGCCGGTCACGCTGCCGGCGGCGGAGGGGTGATGGCGGAGATCGAGATCGTCTTTCGCACGCAGTCGGAGATCGAGGCCTCGGTGGTCGAAGGCCTGCTCGAAAGCCAGGGCCTGCACGTGGTCCGTCTGGCCGGGCCGCCGGCCAACGTGTTCGCGTTCGCGGTCACGCCGCTCGGCGAAATCCACATCGGCGTGCCCGACACGGAAGCGGCCGACGCGCGCCGCGTGCTCCTGAGCCATGGCGATGCCGGCGGCGCGGGACTGGTCGTGCCGCAGGCGACGGCGCTGCGCGACGTGGAGGCACGGCTCCACTACACGTTCCGCGACCGCGGCCTGCTCGAACACGCGCTCACGCACAAGTCACGCGCGGCGGAAGATCCGAGCGGCGGCGTCGTCGACAACGAGTCGCTCGAGTTCCTGGGCGATGCCGTGCTCGGCTTCGTCGTCGCCGACCTGCTCTACCGCGAGTTCCCCGATTACTCCGAAGGCCCGAAGTCGAAGGCCAAGGCGGCGCTCGTCTCGACAGCCACGCTCGCCGAGATCAGCCGCGGGATCGGGCTCGGCGACGACCTGCTGCTCGGGCGGGGCGAAGCCAAGACCGGCGGCCGCACGAAACCGGCGCTGCTTGCCGACGTGCTCGAGGCGGTGATTGCGGCCATCTACCTCGACGGCGGCATCGAACCGGCGCGTGCCTTCATCGAACAGGCGTGGCGGCCGCGCGTCGGCGAGGTGCGGCAGACCGTGACCCTCGGCGGCGATCACAAGTCGGCGCTGCAGGAATGGCTGCAGGCGGCATCACGGCCGCTGCCGGCCTACCGCATCGCGCTCGAAACCGGTCCCGACCACGAAAAGCGATTCCACGTGGACGCCGTCGTGGACGGCGCGGTCGTGGCGGGGGGGGGCGGGGGCGCCTGGAAAG
>JBIKUN010000023.1:0-40163 GCA_044347565.1 Vicinamibacterales bacterium
CCACGTGGCCGCCGGGGTGGCCGGGGCGGGCGTCGCGTCCGGCGCCGGACGCACGAAGAAGGAAGCGGAGCAGGAGGCGGCACGCCTCGCGCTCATCGCGCTGGCGGGACCGACCGCATAGCCCCGGGCCGCAAGCCCCGGGACCCGGCCGTCAATCGATCTCGATGATCCCCCAGGGCTTGCGTTCGATGGCGCCGGCGGCGGCGAGATCGCGCTCCGCACGCGGCAGACGGCTCATGGCGTACTGCTGCACTTCGCGGGCGACGTCATCCACACCAGGCGGCATCGGGCGCGCGTGGAGACGCACCCAGAGGCGCAGCACCGGATCCACGAAGCTGTAGCGCTTCTGGCGCGCCGACACGAGGTCCACGTCTTCGAGCCACGACAGGTAGTCTTTCGTCGAGCCGGGCGTGCGGCGCAGGCGCTGCGCGATCTCGGTGAGCGTCAGCGGTTCGTCCTCGGCCAGGATCTCGAGGATCGCCTTGAGGGCGCCATAGCCGCGGGCGCGATGCAGGCGCAGCTCGTAGCGGTAGCCGCACCACGTCGTGAGCGCGCCCTCGGTCGTGAGCAGCGCCGTGAGCGCGCTGATCGGATCGCCGCCGCGCTGATGCATCGCCGCGCACATCTCGCTGAGCGCGTGGACGTAGGCGGCGCGGCCATCGGCCAGGGCGTGGATGGCGGCGGCCAGATCGTCGCGCTCGGCGGCGCCGGCCGCGTCGCTCGGCGGCAGCATGCCGGCTACGTCGGCGACGGCGAGCGGCGGCAGATGCACGACCTCGAAGCGGGCCGCGGCATCGCGCAGCACGCGGTGTGCCCGCGCCATGTAGCGGCTCGAGCACACGAAACGGTTGGGGCTGTCGGCGATCGCCTGCACGAGTTCGCGCAGCACGTGACGCAGGCCGGGGAAGTTCTCGAACGTGCGCAGCTCGAGCACTTCATCGAGCAGGAACGTCGCAGCCTGGCCATCGGGCGTGCGGGCGCGCTGCAGGAAGGCGAGCGTGCGATCGAAGGCGTCGCGCGCGCTCGACGGCGTGGACGGTCCGGCGGTGGCGGCGGGATCGACGAAGGGCGAGGCGGCGAGCAGCGCGTCGTGGAACCGTTCGGGCGTGCTCGCCGAACGTTCGACGTCGATGTACTGGCAGCTCGTGCGCCCGAAGCGATCGGCCAGCGCATGCAGCAGCGTGGTGCGGCCGCTGCCGCAGCCGCCGAGCACCACCGGCACGCGCGACGGCGCGGCATCGAGCGAGGCGACGACGCGGCGCTCCAGCCCGGCGTGAGGTGCGGTCATGAAGGGCGGACCTGCGGCGCGCGCAGCCTCGGCGTGGCCGCGCGGTCGTGACTCATGAGAGCGAGTGTGACGACGATGGACATATGCGACGCGACGCGCGGGAGGGACGCGCGGAGTCATAGAAACTAAGCACGCGGCGCGCGCTTGTCAACGTGAATCTCAGCAAGAAGAAAGTTGACAGGACTCGAACGTCACTGGCGCGGAGGATGATGCCTGCACTATCCTGAAGCGTCCGGCGGCTCGACAGCGCGCGTGCTCGTGCGAGTTCGTCCGCGACACCCAAGCGTGCATGAACATCGTGGTGTTGGGCGCCCAGTGGGGCGATGAGGGCAAGGGCAAGATCGTCGATCTGCTCACGCCGAATTTTTCGGTCGTCGGCCGCTACCAGGGCGGACACAACGCGGGGCACACCGTGTACGTGCGCGGGCAGAAGTACGTCCTGCACCTCATTCCCTCCGGAATCCTGCATCCCGGCGTGTCCTGTCTCATCGGCAACGGCGTCGTCGTCGATCCGGCGGCGCTCTTTGCCGAGATCGACATGCTGGCGGGCCTCGGCATCGACGTCGAAGGCCGGCTCTTCATCAGCGACCGCGCGCACCTCATCCTGCCGTATCACCGCGAGCTCGATGTGCTGAGCGAAGCGCGGCGCGGCGAGCGCAGGATCGGCACGACCTCGCGCGGCATCGGTCCTGCCTACGAAGACAAGATCGGCCGCCGCGGCGTGCGGTTGTCGGACCTGCACGATGCCGCCGGCCTCGTCGAGCTCGTGCGCGAGAACGTGCACGCGCGCAACCAGATCATCCGCGACACGCATCTCGACTGGCAGGAAGTGCATGCCACGCTCGTCGCGCAGGGCCAGCGCCTGCTGCGCTGGGCCGTCGACGGCTCGCTCTTCCTGCATCAGGCGATGCGCGATGGCCGCCGCGTGCTCTTCGAGGGCGCGCAGGGCACGATGCTCGACATCGATCACGGCACCTACCCGTTCGTCACCTCATCGAACGCGTCGGTGGGCGGCGTCTGCACCGGCCTCGGCGTGCCGCCGCAGGCCATTGGCGGCGTGCTCGGCGTGGCCAAGGCTTACGCGACGCGCGTCGGCGAGGGGCCGTTCGTGACCGAACTGCACGACGCGCTCGGCGAGCGCCTGCGCGAAACCGGCCACGAATACGGGGCCTCCACCGGCCGGCCGCGGCGCTGCGGCTGGTACGACGCGGTGGCCGTGCGGTATGCGGCGCGCGTCAACGGCATCGGCGCGCTCGCGCTCACGAAGCTCGACGTGCTCGACGGTCTCGACACGATCAACGTCGCCGTGGCGTACCGCCTGGATGGCCGTCAGGTGGACGAGTTCCCATCGTCGCTGCCGGCCGGCGCCACGATCGAACCGGTGTACGAGAGCTGGCCCGGCTGGACGACGCCCACGAAGGGCGCGACGCAGTACGATCAGCTGCCGGCGGCCGCGCAGCGCTACATCGCGCGCCTGGAAGAGGTGAGCGGCGTGCCGGTGGGCCTCGTCTCCACGGGGTCCGACCGCGACGAGACGATCATCCGCGCCGATCGGCCGCTCGCCGGCTGGATCCGCTAGCCCGTCCCGGCGCGTGACGAGCGGTGGCGCGTACCGCCGGGCGCCGCTAGGTGCGGCGGTGCTTCTCGAGGAACAGGCTGAGGGACTCGGCGTTCGCGCCGTTGAACTCGATGCCGGCGCGGTAGCGTGTGGGCAGGTCCTTCGGCATCTCGAACGACGCCCACGCCACCGAGCCCACGCAGCGCACGACGCCCCGCGCGTCGGCGAACGAGACGCGCACGCGCTGGTTCGGCTTCAAGGCGAACGGCGCCACCACCTGCGCGCCGAGGATCGAGAGGTCGATAAGCTGGGCGGGATCGCCGTCCACGAGCACTTCGGTGCCTTCGGCGATCCGCACGCGCTCGGCGCGCCGCACGCCCTGCTGCATCGTGGTCACCGGCGGCGTCGTATCGGGCGCGGCCGGGCGCCGCACGTCCGACGGAGGCGGGCTGGCATCGTGCGCCACGACGCGCACTTCGCATTCGGCCAGGGTCGGGTCGTCCTTGACGCGGCCGATGAGGGCAACGCCGCGAGACGTGCCCGAGAACTCGCGCTCGACCGCGACGATACGCGGCCGGTGCCGGAAGATGTGCTCAAGCGCCTCGATCGCTTCCGCGTCGGTGAAACTGTGGACGCGCCCGCCGGATTCGAATCTGGCGCGCAGCGTCGGCAGCGTGCGCTCGGGCCCGATGACGACGATGGTCGCAGACACGAGAGCCCCAGTGTACGGCAGCGTCTCGCGCCCGCGCAACGCATCGGCGTACAATTCCGCCATGCCCCACGAGGTCGCGCTGGCCTGCCGCGCCGTCGTCAAGCGCTACGCCGACGTCGTGGCCGTGGACGGGCTCGACCTGCAGGTCTTCCGCGGCGAGTGTTTCGGGCTTCTGGGGCCGAACGGGGCCGGCAAGACCACCACCATCGAGATGCTGGAGGGCCTGCTCACGCCGGATGCCGGCGAGGTGGAGGTGCTCGGCCAGCGGTGGGCCGAGGCCGGTGCCGCGCTGCGGCCGCGGCTGGGCATCCAGCTCCAGGAGACGCAGCTCGCCGACAAGCTGACGGTGCGTGAGACCCTCCGGCTGTTTCGGTCCTTCTATCCGTCGGGACGGTCCGTCCCCGACCTGATCGCGCTCGTCGGTCTGGAGTCCAAGGCCGACGCCTGGGTGGGCAAGCTCTCGGGCGGGCAGCGGCAGCGCCTGTCGGTCGCCTGCGCGCTCGCCGGCGATCCCGACGTGCTCTTCCTCGACGAGCCGACGACCGGCCTCGACCCGCAGTCGCGCCTGCAGCTCTGGGACGTGCTGCGCCGATTCAAGGCCGGCGGCGGGACGATCGTGCTGACGACACATTACATGGACGAGGCCGCGACGCTCTGCGACCGTATCGGCGTCGTCGACCGCGGCAAGCTCATCGCCCTTGGCACGCCGGAAGCGCTCGTGCAGTCGCTCGGCACGGCGCACGTCGTCGAGGTCACGTTCGAGGGCGGCACACTGCCGCCGGGGGAGTGGTTCACGGGGCTGCCCGGCGTGGTCGAGGCGCGTGTCGCCGAGGGCGTCGTGACGCTCGGCAGTTCGGCGATTCACACGACGATTCCGGCCGTGCTCACGGCGCTCGCCGAGGCGGGCGCCGCCGTGCAGGAACTGCGCACGCACAGCGCCACGCTCGAAGACGTGTTCGTGGCGCTCACGGGAAGGCATCTGCGCGATGGCTGATCGACACGCCTCCACGTTCCTTGCCTCCCTGCGCGAGCTGACACTCGCGCGCATCCGCGAGTTCCTGCGCGAGCCCGAGGCCGTCTTCTGGGTGTTCGGCTTCCCGGTCATCATGACCATCGCGCTCGGCATCGCGTTCCGCTCGCGCACCGACGAGCCCGTCATCGTCGCGGTGGAGCGGGTGGCCGGGGCCGACGCGGTGCTCGCGGCGCTCGAGGCCGCCGGCGGCTTCGTGGTGCGCGACGTGCCGGTGAGCGGCGTCGAACGCGCGCTGCGCGACGGCATCGTGCAGGTGGTCATCGTGCCGGGGACGCCCGCCACCTACCGCTTCGATCCGGCGCGGGCCGAAAGCCAGGTGGCGCGGCTCGCCGTCGACCGGGTGCTGCAGCAGGCGGCCGGCCGCCGCGACGCGTTCACGCCGCGGGAGGACGCCGTGCGCGCCGTGGGGTCGCGCTACATCGACTGGCTCGTGCCGGGCCTGCTCGGCATGAACATCATGGGCACGGGCATGTGGAGCACGAGCTTCGCCATCGTCACCGCCCGCACCAGGAAGCTGCTCAAGCGCTTCGCCGCGACGCCGATGCCGCGCGCCGCGTATCTCGCCGCGCTCATCGGCAGCCGTCTGGCATTCCTGGTGCTCGAAGGCGTGGTGCTCGTGGCCTTCGCGTGGCTGTCGTTCGACGTCGTCGTCTATGGCAGTCTCGTGGCGCTGGCCGTCGTCTCGCTGCTCGGGGCGCTGTCCTTCGGCGGTATCGCGCTGCTGGTGGCCAGCCGCGCGAAGACCGTGGAAGGCGTGTCGGGCCTGCTCAACCTGGTGATGCTGCCGATGTGGGTGTTCTCGGGCGTGTTCTTCGCCGCGTCGAACTTCCCGGCGGCGATGCAGCCCTTCGTGCAGGCGCTGCCGCTCACCGCGCTCAATGACGCGCTGCGCGGCGTGATGAACGACGGCGCGACGCTGGCGAGCCTCTGGCAGGAACTGGCGCTGCTCGCGGCGTGGGGCGGCGTGTCGTTCGCCGCCGCCCTCAGGCTCTTCCGCTGGTCGTAGCGCCGCTCAGGCGCTCTGGTCGTCGCGGGCGCTCGCCGCATACGACTCGATGAGCTGGCGCTGGGCGTCCACGGCGTCGTCGCTCGGCGTCGCCCGCTCGTAGCGGCCACTCGGCGTCAGCACCCAGGCGCGCACCGTGTCGCGGAGCAGCGCGCCGAGCACCACGTCGCGCAGGTGCGTGCGCAGGGCCGGGTCGGTGATGGGGAAGAGCACTTCGACGCGGCGGTCGAGATTGCGTTCCATCAGGTCGGCGCTGCCGATGTAGAGCTCGGGGTCGCCGCCGTTCTCGAAGTAGTAGAGCCGCGAGTGTTCGAGCAGCCGGCCGACGATCGAGCGCACGCGGATGCGCTCGCTCACGCCGGGGATGCCGGGGCGCAGGCAGCACACGCCGCGCACGATGAGGTCGATCGGCACGCCGGCCTGTGAGGCGCGGTAGAGCAGCTTGATGACGGCCTGGTCGGCCACCGCGTTGTTCTTGATGATGATGCCGGCCGGACGTCCGGCCATCGCATGTTCGCCCTCACGCTCGATGAGCGCCCGCATGCCCTGGCGCACGCCCCCCGGAGAGACGAGCAGCGCCCGATAGCTGCGCTTGTTGGAGTAGCCGGTCAGCGTATTGAACACCTCGCTCACGTCGTCGACGATGGCCTCATTGGAGGTGAAGACGCCGATGTCGGTGTAGATGCGGGAGGTGACGCGGTTGTAGTTGCCGGTCGCCAGGTGGGCGTAGCGGCGGATGCCGCCGGCTTCCTTGCGCACCACCAGGCACAGCTTGCAGTGCACCTTGATGTTGACGAGGCCGTAGACCACGTGGACGCCGGCCGACTCGAGGCGCGTGGCCCAGGCGATGTTGTTGCGCTCGTCGAAGCGCGCCTTGAGCTCGACGAGCACGGCGACCTGCTTGCCCTGCTCGGCGGCCTGGATGAGCAGGTCGACGAGCGGCGAGTCGGCGCCGATGCGGTAGAGCGTGATCTTGATGGCGACGACGTGCGGGTCGGCGACGGCCGCGCGCAGGAACGTCTCGACCGACGTGAACGAGTCGAACGGATGGTGCACCAGCACGTCCTGGTCGGCCACCTGCTCGAACACCTGATCGGCGTCGTCGGGGCCCCACAGGGTGCGGGGGTAGAACACCGCGTCCTTGAGCGCTGGCCGGTGCAGCGAGGCCACCTGGCTCCAGTCGCCGAGGTCCATGCGGGCGCTCGTGCGGGCCACCACGTCGTGATCGACCTCGAAGTTCTCGATGAGGATGTCGAGCACGCGCCGTGGCATGTCGGCTTCGACCTGCAGCAGCGACGGCTGGCCGTAGCGCAGCTGCTTCAGGCCGCGGTCCACACTCTCGAGCAGGTCGTCGGCCTCGTCTTCCTGGATCACCATGTCGGTGTCGCGGATGACGCGGAAGAGGTGCGCCCCTTCCACTGTGGTGCCTGGGAAGAGCGCGCGGATGTTGCGGCGGATGATGTCTTCGAGGAAGACGAAGGTCGTGCCGGCGTGCGGCGAGAGCCCCGGCGGCAGCGTGATGAGGCGCGGCAGCATCCCCGGCACCTTCACCCGCGCGAACTTCGTGCGGCCGGCGTGGCGCACCCGCACGGCCAGGTTCATGCTCAGGTTCGAGATGAAGGGAAACGGATGGCCGGGGTCGAACGCCAGCGGCGTGAGCACCGGGAACACCTGGGCTTCGAAGTACCCGGTGAGCCACTGGTCCACGGCCGGCGTGTAGTCGCCCGGGTCGAGGAAGTGAATGCCCTCGGCGGCCAGCTGCGGCCGCAGTTGCTCCTGCCAGCAGCGCGTCTGTTCGGCCATCTGCTCGCCGGCACGCGCCCGGATGACCTCGAGTTCTTCGTCGGTACTGAGGCCGTCGATCGAGGTGTCGTCGATGCCGGCGCGCAGCTTCTTGCGCAACGTGGCCACCCGCACCATGAAGAACTCGTCGAGGTTGGTGGCCGAGATGGCGAGGAACTTCACGCGTTCGAGCAGCGGGTGCGAGGTATCCGAGGCCTGCGCCAGCACGCGGCGATTGAACTCGAGCCAGCTCAATTCGCGGTTGATGTAGAGACGCGAATTGCCGAGGTCGTCAGGGTCGATCGACGTCCAGTCGGTGGGGGGCACCTCGGCGCGGGGCGCCGCGGCCCGGCGCGCGCCGCGAGAGCGGCTGACAGGGGCAGCCGGGGGTGGTTCCTCCGGCGCGGCGGGCTGATCGTTCGTTGGATCGTCCATAGGGGGCGTGGCATTCCAGCATACCAAAGCTTCGGTCGTCAGACGGTTGTCACGCCGTTGTAAATTCTTACTGCTCAGTGAGATATGGGTGCGTTCCGCGGGGCGGGCGTCAGCGGTCGAACCAGAGCAGCACGGCGAAGATCACGACGGTCGCCGTGACCACCCGCTGAATCCACGTGTGCCCCTGGCGCACGGCCAGCCGTACGCCGACGAGCGCCCCGACGATATTGCCGGCGGCAAGCGCGAGCCCGGGGCCCCACTGCACCACACCGCCCGAGGCGAAGATGGCGAGCGAGAGCACCGTGAGGAGCAGCACCGTAAGCAGCTTCACCGCGTTGCCGCGCACGAGGTTCATGCCGGCAGCGCTCGTGGCCGCCAGCACCGCGAAGCCCACGCCCGCCTGGATGAGCCCGCCGTAGACGCCGATGAGGAAGAACGCCACGACGGTGCCCGGATGCCACGGTGAGCTGACCGGCGCATCGGCGTCGGGCGGCCTGCCGCGGCGCAGCGTCCAGAGGGTCATGGCGAGCATCGCGATCGACAGCAGCCGCCGGAAGCCGAGGTCCGTCATCTGCAGCGCCCACCAGGCACCGAGCGCCGACCCGGCGAGCGCCGGCACGCTCACCGCGAGTCCCCAGCGCCAGTCCATGGCCTTCGAGCGGTGGAAGCCGACGACGCCCGTGAGGTTCTGCGCGAAGACCCCGACCCGGTTGGTGCCATTGGCGTCGGCGGCCGGCAGGCCGAGGAAGAGCAGGGCGGCGACCGAGAGAAACGAACCACCGCCTGCAATCACATTGATGGCGCCGGCGACGAGGCCGACGACGAACAACAGGAGCGGCGCCTGAACACCTGAGACAAGCACGCGCCGTTAGTATAGTGACCGCATGACACACCCGGCGTTCGCCATCGCCCTCGTGGCGGCAGGACTCGGCATCGCCGCGTCCGCCGGCGCGCAGACCGCCCCGGCCGTGCCGCCCGCGACCGACATCTTCCTCGCGCCGATGCGGCTGCTGACGTCGGCGCCGACGATGGGCCCCGCGCGCGTGGCCTCGGAGAACCCGACGGGCTACGACAACCAGCCGCTCTTCGGTCCCGATGGCCGGGCGATGCTCTTCACGTCGAGCCGCGACGGCCGGCAGACGGACATCTACTTCCTCGAACTGCAGACCCGGCAGATCCGCCAGTTCACCGCGACGCCCGAGTCGGAGTATTCGCCCACGCTCATGCCCGACGATGCCGGAGTGTCGGTCATCCGCGTCGAAGCCGACGGCACGCAGCGCGTGTGGCGCATGGGCGAAGGCGGGGCGGCGCCGGCCGTCATCGCGCCGGCCGTGAAGCCGGCCGGCTACCACGCGTGGGTCGATGCGAACCGGCTGGCGGTCTACGTGCTGGGGCAGCCGGCCACGCTTCAGATCGTGGATGTCGCCACGGGCAAGGCCACCGTGGCCGCGCGTGACATCGGGCGCTCGCTCCTGCGGCGGCCCGGCGGCACGATCTCGTTCGTGCAGCGTGAGCAGGGCGTGTGGCGCGTGAAGGAATGGGTGCCGGCAAGCGGCGAGATCCGCGACCTGGTGCCGGCGCTCGAAGGCAGCGCCGAACGCGACGCCGCCTGGGCACCCGATGGCACGCTCTTCATGACCACGGCGAGCGAGATCCACTGGTGGCGGCCGGGGCAGAGCGGCTGGACGCTGCTCTCGGCGCCCGAGATCGGCACGCTGTCGCGCCTGGCCGTGTCGCCCGACGGGCGCTGGATGGCGATTGTCGCCGCCGAACGGCCCTGACGCGGGCGTTGGCGCGGGCGCCTCAGACGCGCAAACTAGTTGCCGCAGGCCGGCAGCCGTAGTTGTAGAATCCGGCATCGATTCAATCGGCCGGAGGCATCGTCGCCGCGAGGCGAGGGAGATCACGCTATGTCGCTGACACGCCGGCGGCTCTTGACCGGGCCGTTCGCGCCCGACTCGGGCCACGCATGGATTGCCGCCCGGGGCCGCGAAGCCGCCCGCGCCGGTGACGTCGAGGCGCAGGCCGCCGCGTCACTCATCCGCATCTCGAGCAACGAAAATCCGCTCGGCCCAGGCGCGCATGTGGTCGCCGCCATCACCAGCCGCTACCCGGAAGCGTCGCTCTATCCGGCGAACGCGACCGACCGTGAGGTGTCGCTCATCGGCGTGCTGGCGACGGCATGCGCGGCGCGCGACGAACAGGTCACGCTCGGCGCCGGCTCCGGCGAACTGCTCACGAACGCGGTGCGCGCCTTCACCTCGCCGAGCCGTCCGCTCGTCACCGCCTGGCCGTCGTTCGAGGCGCCGCGCGACACCGCGAAGAAGATCGGCACGCCGGTGCGCGAGGTGGGGTTCGACGCAGCGCTGCGCATCGACCTCGACAAACTGGTCCAGGCGTCGAAGGGCGCCGGCCTCGTGTTCTTCTGCAACCCGAACAACCCGACCGCCACGGTGCACGGCCAGACGGCCGTGGCCGACACGGTGAAGGCGATTCGCGCCGCCTCACCCGACACCGTCATCCTGCTCGACGAGGCGTATCACGACTACGTGACCGACCCGGCCTACGCGACGGCGATGCCGCTCGCGGTCGCGACGCCGAACGTCTTCGTGGCGCGCACCTTCTCGAAGGCACACGGCATGGCCGGGCTGCGAGCCGGCTACGCGGTGGGAGACGCGCGCGTCATCAAGGCGCTCACCGCCTACAAGATGCCGAACGGTCTCGGCACCCTCACGCTGGCGGCCGCCATGGCGTCCATCGCCAACACCGCGCACATCGAGGCCGAACGCGCCAGGAACACCGAGGCACGCGCGTTCACCGTGAAGGCGTTCGCCGACATGGGCGTGAGCGGCACCGCCTCGCAGGCGAACTTCCTCTTCATGGATCTCAAGCGCCCGGCCAGGGGGTTCCGCGATACCTGTCGCGCCGCCGGTGTGCTCGTGGGCCGCGACTTCCCGCCGTTCGAGCAGCAGTACTGCCGCATCTCGATCGGCACGATGGACGAGATGCAGAAGGCCGTCGCCGTCTTCCGCACGGCGCTGGCCGGCGCGCCGGTGACCTCGCGCCAGGGAGGACGGTAGTCATGGCATTGTCGCGACGTTCCTTTGTCCACACACTCGGTGCCGGTGCCGCCGGCCTCGCCATCAGTGGCCGCGGCCGCGAGGGCGCGTTCCTCGGCGGTGAGACACTCTTCGCGCAGGGGGCGAAGCCGCTCCTGCTCTCGAGCAACGAAAATCCGCTCGGCTGCCATCCCGACGTGCTCGCCGCCGTCACCGGCAGCATGCCGGCGGCCGGCCGCTACGCGTTCGCCGCCGCCGACGAGGTGTCGGAACTCGTCGCGAAGCGCCACGGCGTGAAGCGCGAGCACGTGCTGCTCGGCTCGGGTTCGACGCAGATCCTCCGCACCTGCACCGAGGTCTTCACGTCGAAGACATCGGGCCTCGTGGCGGCGATTCCCGCCTACGAGGAATGTGCCTCCTACGCGACGCTCATCGGCCATCCGGTGACCGGCGTGAAGCTCGACGCGTCGCTCAAGATGGATCTCGACGCGCTGCAGAAGGCGTCACAGGGCGCCGGTCTCGTGTTCTTCTGCAATCCGAACAACCCGGTGGGCACGGCCGCGACGGGTGCCGACACGCGCGCGTATCTCTCGACGCTGCTCAAGCAGTCGCCGAACACCACCGTGCTCGTGGACGAGGCCTACTTCGAGTACGCGACGATGCCCGGCTACGAAACGATGATCCCGCTCGCCGTCGAGAACCCGCGCGTGGTCGTGGCCCGCACGTTCTCGAAGTGTTTCGGCATGGCGGGTCTGCGCATCGGCTACGCGATTGGCCACAAGGACACGATCGCGAAGATGGAGGCGTGGGACGCGATCGACGCCATCAGCATCATGGCGCTCCAGGGCGCGAAGGCGGCGCTCGCCGTGCCCGCGTCGTGGGTGGCGGCCGAGCAGCGGCGCAACGCCGAGGCCCGCGCCTTCACGGCGACGTGGTTCCGCGACCGCGGCTTCACGCCCACCGACTCGCAGACGAACTTCCTGTTCATCGACATCAAGCGTCCCTCGAAGGGCTTCCGGGAAGCGTGCGCGAAAGACGGTGTGCTCATCGGACGCGACTTCCCCCCGTACGACCAGACCCACGCGCGCATTTCGGTGGGCACGATGGCTGAGATGCAGCGCGCCGTGAAGGTGTTCGACAAGGTGCTCGCCACGCCGGCGAAGGCGACCGCCGCCTAGGCACCATCCAGAGAGCAGCAGAAGGAGGCCGACAGCATGGGCATGGGCAACATGGAGATCGATCGTCGCGCATTCATCGCGAGCCTCGGCGGCGTGGCCGTCGTCGACGCGATGGACTCCGAGACGAAGGCCGAGGCGCTCGAGCACTACATGGTCGAGAAGATGGACGAGGCCATGGGCGGCGGGCACGTCGAACTCGCCAACGCGCAGGTGCTGCCGTCGCCCGAGGAGGCGACGGTGCGACGTGGCGTGGGCAGTCTCTTCGCGCCCACCGGCCCGGCCGACGCGCGCAGGATGCCGAAGCTGGCGCCGATGTCGAACAACCCGACGCTGCTCGAGTTCTTCGAGAAGCGCTTCGCGCCGGCCAATCACGTGCTGCAGAGCGCCACGCGGGCGATGAAGACGGGCATGAGCGAAGAGATCGTGATGGCCTGCCTGCTGCACGACGTCGTGCAGAACCTGGTGCGGGTGGACCACGCGTGGTGGGGCGCGCAGATGCTCGAACCCTACGTCTCCGAGAAGGTGAGCTGGGCCATCCGGTATCACCAGGCGCTCCGCTTCTATCCCGACTCGGCGCACGGCTACGAGTACCCCGAGCTCTACAACCGCATCTACGGCAAGGACTACGAGCCGCAGCCGCACATCAAGGCCGCCTACGAGTTCGCCCGCAACCACAAGTGGTACTTCGAGGCGCGCATGATCACGGTGAACGACCTCTACGCGTTCGATCCGAACGCCAAGGTGTCGATCGAGCCGTTCCTCGACATCATCGGGCGGCAGTTCAAGCAGCCGAAGGAAGGGCTCGGCAACGACAACAGCCCGACCGCGCACATGTGGCGCACGATGATGTTCCCGGATAATCCGCTCTAGCCGCAGCGGCGGCCGGGATACGCCGGCCCGTGCGGAACACGATACGATAGAGAACGGGCGGAGGCCGACCCTCCGCCCGTTGTCGTGTCCGCGCCATGAACGTGCCCCGCATCGCCTTGTTGTTCGCCGCGGCCGCGGCGCTCTGGCTCGCCGCCACGGGCGCGGCGTTCCAGCGGTCCGACGCCTTTCCCGAATCCCGCCATCATCCCGCGATCAAGTACGGCTCGACGGCGCCCTCGGACGTCGTCGCGCAGTTGAACGCACGCCTCGCGAGCGGCGAGGCGGCGCTCACCTACGAACCCGGTGGCCGCGGCTACCTGAAATCCGTGCTCGCGGCGCTTGGCGTGGACGCCAGTTCCCAGACGCTCGTCTATTCGGGTACGAGTCTGCAGGCGTCCCACATCTCGGAGAAGAACCCGCGCGCCATCTACTTCAACGACAACGTATCGGTGGCGTGGATTCGCGGCGCCCCGCTCATCGAGCTGGCGGCGCAGGACGCGAAGCTCGGCACGGTCTTCTACCAGCTGTCGCAGACCGAGAGCGCCTCGCCGCGCGCCTCGCGCATGGAGACGTGCCTGTCGTGCCACCTGTCGTGGGACACACGCGCCGTGCCGGGCGTGTTCGTGCTCACCACGTTCCCGCGCCGCACGACGAACGACTACGCCAACGGCGGCATCAGCGACCACCGCGAGCCGGTGGATCGCCGCTACGGCGGCTGGTACGTCACCGGCGCGAAGGTGCCGCCGCGCCACATGGGCAATCAGCCGCTCATCGGGCCGCACGCGCTGCCGCCGGAAAAAACGGCGCCGCCGGCGCCGCGTGCGACGCTGGCCGGCACGGACCTCGTGCGCGAGGTCGGTGATTACCTCACGCCCACGAGCGACATCGCGGCGCTCGTCGTGCTCGAACACCAGCTCCACGCGATGAATCTGATGACGCGGGCGAGCTGGGAACAGCGCCTCGTGGCCGGTGCTGACGCGGATGCGGCGGTGGGGCCGGGGCAGGAGCCCTCGCTCATGCCCCGCGTGCGCGAGGCGGTGGAAGAACTGGCGGACTACCTGCTCTTCGTGGACGAAGTGCCGCTCGGCACGGTGAAGGGCAACTCCGGGTTCGCGGAGTGGTTCGCGGCCCAGGGCCCGAAAGACGCGCAGGGACGGTCGCTGCGCGAGCTCAAGCTCGACGGCCGCGTGATGCGGTATCCGCTCAGCTACACGATCTACTCGCGCGCCTTCGACGGGATGCCGCCGGCGGTGCGTCAGGCGACCTATCGCCGGCTGTGGCAGCTGCTGTCGTCGCCGCGGCCGGAGCCAAAGTATCGGCACATGACGCCGGCCGATCGTCGCGCCACTCTCGAGATCCTGCGCGCGACGAAATCCGACCTGCCGTCGGTGTTCGACCAGACGCTCGCCGCGCGGTGAGGTCGTACACACATCGGGCCGCGGAGGCATCAGCCGCCGCGGCCCGTGTGAACCGTCGTCCTGAGCCCCTCGGGCTCTAGGCGATCATCACGCGCCGCGGATGCTGCGCGTTGTGCTCGAGGAACGACTTCTTGTTCTCGAGTTCCTTCTCGGTGGGCTGCACGACGCCGTTGATGTCGGTCGCGCGCGACACGATCGTGTGTTCGCCGGGTGTCGCGCCCTTCCAGTCGTAGTGGAAGAGCTTCCACGAGTACTTCGTGTTCTGCTTGTCCATCGTGGCGGGCTGCCACGCGCCGCCGTCGATCTGCACTTCCACCGACTTGATCGGCGTGCCGTCGTTCAGGATGACGCCCACCATCTTGTGGCCGGCGGCTTCCTTCGTGACGCGGGCGACGAACGACTTGAGGCGCATGGCGGTGACGGCGTTCTCCATCCACTTCATCTCGCCGTTGATCATCTCGCCGCGTACGGTGCGGTACCAGCGCGCCTGGTACTTGCCCATGTAGGGATCGCTCTGCACCTGGATCTCGGAGAGCCACTTCACGTTGGCCACGCCGTAGTAGCCCGGCACGATGAGGCGCAGCGGGAAGCCCTGATGGCGGCTGAGCGGCTCATCGTTGTAGGCGTAGGCCACGAGCGGCTCGGCCGACATCGCCTTGTCGCGCGGAAGGCTGCGGCCGAACTGCTGGTCGAGGCTGTACTTCTGCGTGCGCCACTCGACTTCTTCGGTGCCGTGGTCGGCGCCGAGGAAGACCACCTCGCGGCCGTCGGCCTTGAGGCCGGCCGCCTTGAGCAGGGCGGCGAGCGGCACGCCCGTCCACTTGCCGTTGCTGCAGAGGCCCTGCACCGGCGCGCGGTTGCCCGAACACTCGAAGCCGAACATGACCTCGCCCTTCGGCATCTTCTTGAGGTCGGCGATGGTGTAGCTCTTCGGCGTGTTCACGAGGCCGCCGACGTAGAGCTTGAAGGTGGCTTCGTCGAGTACCGGATGGCCGTAGTGCTGCGTCGTGAAGAACTGATCCTTCGGCGTGACGAACGACTCGAGCGTGCGCGTGTCGAACATCCGGCGGTCGGGCGCCGGGTTGGCGTTGAAGGTCTCGGGAAACTCGAGGAACGGCACGACCGTGGCGCCCTGGGCCAGCGCGGGCAGCACCCAGTCGGGTACGCCCAGCATGCCAACGGTGGCCGCGGCCAGGCCGCCGCGGAGGACTTCACGTCGCGAGTGCTGTTCGCTCATGTCTCGGATCCTTTCGCGGGCCGCATGCGCGGCCCGAATCGCGCCCATCACAGTAACGCGGCCAGTCGATGGGCCGCAAGGCGAAACGCGCGCGGCGCCGGGCCGGCCGCCACCCGCACGAGCGTCTCGAGGGTGCAGTAAATCGCGCCAATCCAGACCGGCGGATTCGTGGTGGTCAGCCCGAACCAGGGCTCCACCGTGTAGTAGCGCCAGCCACCGAGCGCCGTGCCATAGGCCTCGATGGCGAAGGCGAAGAGGAAGAGGGTGGCGCAGAGCCGCGGATTGGCGCTCAGGCCCACGTAGCCGACGAAGGCCGCAAACCAGACCAGCCCGAACGTGTCATAGCCCTGCCAGGCGCCGTAGCCCACGATGGCGGCAAACGCCACAACAACCGCGCGTGGCAGCCACGCCGGGGCAATCCGGCTCAGCCGGGAGGCCGCGGCATAGACCAGGGCGTGGCCGGCGGGGATGAAGAGCGGCAGGTTGCCGAGGCGGTACTCGTAGAGGCCCCAGACGTCCTTGAGGAACAGTTCGCCGAGAGTGGCCAGCACCACACAGGCGGCGAGCGCGCGGCGTTCCGCCGCGTCCACGAGCGCCGCCACGGTGAGCAGGGCCGTCCAACTCGTGGCAGACACGAGCGGCTGCGCCCAGCCGGCACCCGACGCGTCGAGTGGGATGCCGAGGGCGAGTGTGGCCAGTACGAGGGCGGCGATTCTCGTGTCGGCGGGCGTCCAGCGCGGCATCGTCGATGATTATACGGACACCCGCGAGGACCCCGAGCCCATGGCCACCTACACCGACTATCTCTGGTTCACGACCGCCCGCCGCCAGGAATTCATCCGCATCACTGACGAGGTGCGCGCCATCGTCGAGAAGAGCGGCATCCGCGACGGCATGGCGCTCGTCTCCGCGATGCACATCACGGCGGCTGTGTACGTGAACGACTGGGAAGACGGGCTCATCCACGACTTCCAGGTGTGGCTCGAGAAGCTGGCCCCGGCCGGCCTGCCGTACCGCCACCACCAGACCGGCGAAGACAACGCCGACGCGCACCTGAAGCGCACGCTGATGGGGCATCAGGTGATCGTGCCCATCACGAACGGCGATCTCGACCTGGGCCCGTGGGAGCAGGTGTTCTATGCGGAGTTCGACGGCCAGCGAAGGAAGCGCGTGGTGGTGAAGGTGATGGGGGAGAGGTAGGGGACGGCGCCCGTGGTCGTCTTGGCCGAGGCACGCCACACACTCGAGCGCCACGGCTGGCCGCGGCTCCAAGCCTCGCTCATCGTGCTCGCTGCCGGGGGGGCGGCCTGCCTGGCGTCGGTCGCGCTGCTGACGGCGGGCGTGCACTCGATGGCTGCACGCTACGCCCTGGCGGCTGTCACCGGCTACGGGGTGTTCATCCTGCTCATCCGGCTGTGGATCGCATGGCAGCGCGGGGACGTCGACCTCCTGCCGGACCTCGGGCACCTCGGCCGGCCGACCACCGCCGTCCGCACCACGGGCGGCCCGCCGCGGACACCGCTGTTCGGCGGTGGGCGAAGCGGCGGCGGCGGCGCGGGCGCCTCATTCGCCGGTGCCCCGGCGCCCCAGCCAGCGGCATCGGCGTTCGTGCGGACGAACGGCGGCGGCGGGTTCTCCCTCGGCGACTGGTCCGACGCCGACGAAGGATTGTGGATTGTGCTGGCCGTGGCCCTGGCCCTGTCATCACCCTGATCGGGGAGCACGCCGGGCCGTCCGCCGCGCGGCGTCTGCGGACCGCCCGCCTGTAACTTCCGCGGGCGTTGCCGGTCTTACCGCATGTGCAAGCCAGTGCCGAGCCGCCTGCTGCGGGGGCCGGCGAGTCCGGTTCCCCGACCTGCGTTGAGTCATGCCGGTCATCCCGCGAGGAGTACGAGGACTTCGATCATGGACGTGCGACGAATTCGCAGCCTGGGCGCCACCCTCGCCTGCCTGGCGTGCGCCGTGGCCTGCGGCGCCGAGCAGACACCGACGCGCCCCAGTGACGTGCCTCCGTCGCCGGCGTCGGGCCGCTACGCGACCGGTCTCACCGATGATGTGCTGGTCGTCGGCGCTACCCGTCGTTTCCGGGTGTATGTTCCGGCATCCGTCGATGTCCGGCCTCCCACCGCGGTGGTGCTCGTGCTGCACGGTGGCGGCGGGGAGGGCCTGGACGTCAGCCTGCCCGGCGAACACCCGCTGTCGGTCTTTCGTCTCGTCGCCGATCGGGAAGGGTTTGTCGTGGTCTACCCCGAGGGCATGTCCGCCCTCGATGGCCGACTGGGCTGGGTGGACTGCCGTGCGGACAACCGGATGGCCAGCAGCGCCGACGACATCGGCTTCCTCGCGGCTCTCGTCGATCACCTGCGGACACGACTGAGCGTGCCGGCTTCCCGTGTGTTCCTCGCGGGCGGGTCGAACGGCGGACAGATGGTCCTGGCCTTTGCCGCGCATGCCGCCGACCGGGTGGCAGCCATCGCCGTCGCCGGCGCCAACGACGCCGAGTCGCCCCTGCCCGGCCCGTGCACGACGGGGCCGGCGCGCCCCGTGCCGGCGCTGCTCGTCCACGGCACCAATGACCCGGTGATGCCGTTTGCCGGGGGCTGCGTCGCCAATCTCGGCGGCGGCTGCGCGCGTGGCCGCGTCGTCAGCGCCGAGGCCACGCGGCAGGGCTGGATCGCGAGGAACGGGCTGTCGTCTGAGGCATCCCTGGTCGAACGCGTCGATCTCGACGTGACCGATGCGGGACCGGCTGAGCGCGTCGTGCATCGGGGGGCCGCCCCGGTGGAGTGGTGGCGTCTTGCCGGTGCCGGCCACGTGGTTCCCAGCCGCCTCGTGCTCCGGCCACCGTCGGCCGCCACCGGCACCCAGAACCGGGACATCGAGTTCGCCGAGGTCGCCTGGGCCTTCTTCGCCGACCGGCGGTGATCGTCCCTTTCAGCTGGCAGGCTGCGGACGTTCGGCTGATGCGTGGGGTCCGCGTCAGCGACGTGGTCACGGCTGCCCCTGTGGGCCGCGGCGCAGCCGCGGCCGGGGATTGCGGGGCCGGTGCAGCCGTCTCAGCCGAGCGGCACAACCTGCACGACGAGGACGAGCAGGTCCCAGACGAGGTGGGCGGCAACGGCAGATGCGATGCTCCCGGTGAGAGTCCGAAGTGCGGTCCAGCAGGCGCCCGCGCCGAGAGCGGTGAGCACGAGGGTGGGCGATCCGGTGGGCACGAGCACGGCGGCGTAGAGCACGGTGCCCGTCAGGGTCGTGAACAGGGGCGAGAGCCGTCCCTCGAGTGACGCATGGACGGTCCCGCGCCACACCACTTCCTCGGCGGTGACGATGAGCGGCAGGAAGAGCAGCGTGAGGCCGATGCCGGGACGACTGAACGCATCGTAGAGCAGGGCCGCATCGGTGCGCAGCACCGGAACGAGTGCCGTCACCGGCGCGTACAGAAGGGCCGTCATCCACGCCATGGCGAGTCCGGCCGCGAGACCCAGCATCAAGCCGCGGCCATGCCGCCCGGCGCCGGCGAGGCGCCAGCCGCCCAGCCAGCTGCCCGCCGTCCCCAGCAGAATCGCGATGGTTCCCACGGACACCCAGAGTCCGTAGCGGTGTGTCAGCCATGCGGCGATCGGCCACAGGAACACGGACGCGAGCGCCAGAGCATCGAGACGTCTGGCGTAGCGAACAGAAGCTGGAGCGTCTGGGGGCGTCACGCGTGCGTCGCGCTCTGGGGCACGCGTCCGCGGCGCATCGACTCGAACTGACCCCAGAGCCCGCGCGGCCCACCGCGTTCGGCCTCGGCTGCCAGGGCGCGGCGCGCGGAATCCTGAAAGGAGAGCAGCGCGGTGTGGCCGGCCAGATGCCAGAACCGATCGTCCTTGGCGAGCAGATCGTGCTTGAGCCCGACGACGATCTCGCGCGCGACGGACCACTCGGCGCGCGTCACCAGGCGCACCCAGTGCGACGACAGGCGGGGCGACAGGAGCGGGACCTCAATCATCAACGGCTGATGGACCTGCAGCACGTCGGCCGTCTGTTCGAGAATCTGGCGGCCGGAGAGCGTGTCTGGTCCGGGCACGTCGAACCAGGCGCTGCCCTCGTGGTCGAGGGACGCGGCGCGTACGAGGGCGACGACGATGTCGTCGATGCTGACCGGCTGGGTGCGGGACTTCAGCCACCGCGGCAGCACCATGACCGGAAGTCGCGCCGCAAGGTCCCGGACAATAGTCCAGCTGAGGCTGCCGTGCCCGACGATCATGCTCGCGCGCAGTTCCAGGGTGGACACGGATCCGGCACGAAGGACTTCGCCCACCTCTTCCCGACTCCGCAGGTGCTCGGAGGGATCCTCGGGCGAGGCCACGCCCCCGAGATACACGAGCCGACGCACGCCGGCCCGGGCGGCCGCCTCCGCCATGCGGGAGGCCTGCGCGATTTCCGCACGACGAAAGTCGGCGTGGTGGGCCGCCATGCCGTGCACGAGATACACGACCGCGTCACAGCCTTCGAGGGCGCGCACCACGGAATCGGTGCTGCCGGCGTCGAAGGCCGCCCACGACCGCGTCGGCCACTGAGCGGCCGCCCGCGCGACGTCACGAGTGCCGCACCGGACCTGCCACCCCGCCTCCACAAGCGCATCGTGTGCGGCCCGACCAACAAAGCCGGTGGCACCCGTCAGGAGCAGCGTCTGACCCGGCGAGGCCTTGCGTGACGCAAGAGTGTCGGTCATGAGGCGTTTGACGCGAGACCAGCGGCGGTCGATTCGCTGCGCTCGGCGATTCGTCGCCGGGGGGCGCCCGGAGAGGGCCCTGGCCATGCTACGATTGATACTTCTGACCGCAGCGTCCCCGTCGTCCAGAGGCCTAGGACGTGGCCCTTTCAAGGCTAAAACACGGGTTCGAATCCCGTCGGGGACGCCATCTCCCTCGCTCTGCTCGGTCGACGGTCGTCCCGTGACGGTCTTCAGGCACGCCGCGTCAGGCAGGCCTGATGCGAGCGGGCACGAATCCCGACCACGCGTCTCAGCATGAGCCGTCCGAGGACTCGCACGCCTTTCCGAGCAGCCAATAGGCCGTCCACACCACCGCCCATGCGGCTGCCGCACCGAGTGCAACCACGACCAGTATGCCGCCCGCCGGTAGACGCTCTAGCCGGCCCGGCTTCGACACTTCGCCCACCGACACTTCGGCGATCGACGCATGCGCGATCACGCGAGGTGGTTCGCCTGCCTTCTGCTCGACTGACACGGTGTCAGCTTCGCTTGAGACGAGCACCCCCTCGACACGCTCCCCGTTGGTAAGGCGAAGCCGGACCGGAGTACCCGCCGGGTAGACCCCGAGGTTCACCTCCGCCGCGGGTGCGTAGACCCCGGTGACCCGGGCTTCACGTCGAAGTGCACAGCCAGAAAGTGCCGTCGACACAACAAGCATCCATACGAGACAAGGTCGCCATGCAGCCGAATGCGTGCTCACCATAGGCCCCCTGTCTTGGCATGACGCACAGGTCCTGCCAGCCGCCGACGCTCAGACTGCCGTGGATCATGGTCGGCGGCATCGGCCAGACGCCAGCACGCGTGGCGAAAGTCCGCACCGTGAAGCCAGTTCCGAAGCGACCATGTGTGATGGCCATCGTGCGGGTGGCCCCCCCAACGCCGGTGTTCTCAACGAGCGTGAACGCGAAGATGCCTTCGATCGCTCCGGAACCCTAAGACCCCAGGCGTTGGCGCTGTGTAGGCCGTGACCATGATTGACCCACTGGTGCGAACGGTGGTCTTCCCGAAGACGTCCGTGGACAGCTGTGCGAAGCAAGAGCCGCAGGAGGAATCCTCGCAGTAATTGTGGACGGGCTCGGTGAGCAGAACCACCCCTTCCTGGTCAGAATTCACCGAGCGCCAACATCCGCTGTATCAAGTCCCGGCACTGGACACGAGACGTCGCGCCGCCTTGCGGCCGGCTCCTTGACGTGTTACGTTACATGTAACCGGAGAGACACCATGGCGACCGTGGCTCGATCAGCATCGCGCGACAAGGTTCGCGCCCACCGCACTCGCTTGCGCAAGCTCGGTCTTCGCCCCGTTCAAATCTGGGTGCCCGATGTGAGAACGAGGGCCTTCTCTCTTGCCGCGCACCGTCAATCGCTGGCGGTGGCGAGAAGTCCCCATGTCGGCGGGGACCAGGCGTTCGTCGATGCGATTTCGGCCTGGGATGCGGAATGAAACGTGGCGAGGTCTGGACCGTCGCCGGCGGCGCCGCCTATGCGGGTAAGCCGCGACCCGCGGTCATCGTTCAGGACGACCGCTTCGATGCCAACGACTCGATCATCGTGTGCCCCTTGACGACCGACCCGACCCCGGCACCAATCTTCAGGCTTCCGATCCAGCCGAGCACCCGGAGTGGCCTGCGGTCGCCATGCCGCATGATGGTCGACAAGCTCACCGCTGTGCCGCGGACACGGCTTGGCACGCGGGTCGGATCATTGACCTCAGACGAGATGAAGGGACTCAACCGCGCGCTCTTCGTTTTTCTGGGGCTCTCCGAAACGGAGACAGAAAAGCGGTAGAGCCTGACGCCGTGTGCGCGAGACGCCCCAATTGTCGTAGCCACGCCGCCGTATGGTTCCAACTCGTGAAAATCTGGCGCGCCATCTCCCTCGCTGTGCTCGGTCGACGGTCGTCCCGCGACGGTCTTCAGGCACGCCGCGTCAGGCAGGCCTGACGCGAGCGGGCACGAATCCCGACCCCGCGTCTCAGCATGAACCTTTCGACGACAGGGTGTCCGGAGCCGTTGCGACGAGCACACCGTCGACACGTTCGCCGGTATTCAGCCGCAGGCTGACGGGCACAGGGCCGGCCAGATCCCCAGCAGCGTCTGCACTCGAAAGGCATGGCCAGCCACGCGCCCGTTGCCGATGAGCAGCACCGACAGCTCCGGGACACAGACCGATCGCGGGGGCGAGCACGGGGGCCGAACTCAGAAAGTGCTGGGGGCCGACACGCCTGGAGCGTCATCGGCTTATACTCGACAGGTCGCGTCTGTCCGGTTGATCCTCGTCTCAGCAGAGGCTAGCGCCGTGCCCAACTCCTTGCGTCAGTCTGGTGTCATCGCCGTGCTGGCGGCGCTGCTGGCCGCCGCAGGCTGCGGCGAGTCAGGTTCGGCCGGAGGCCTCCCGCTCGCCTCGCCGACGCCCGTACCTGCCAGCGTCCAGCCTGTGCCGGCGCAGGGCCTGCGGACCATCACCTATGGCGGCGTTTCCGTACAGGTGCTGATCGACCAGCCTGCCGGGCCGGTCAGGGACGTGCTGCTGCTGTTTCACGGCACGGTCTGGTTCGACGACCGGATTGTCCCGGCGGCCCAGCAGGCGCTCGACAGCTTCAAGCGCCTGCTCCTGCGCAACGATCTTCTGCTGGTCAGCGTCGCCTATCCGCAGCAGAACCGCGAGATGGGGGACGGCGTGCGCGAGGCCGAGGCCGCGCTCCTGTGGGTGAAGCATGAGGCCTCGCGGGCCCTGGGCATGACCGTTGGCCGGATCTTTCTGGCCGGCCATTCCCAGGGCGGCTACGTCGTCACGCGGCTGAACACCATGCACGCGACCGACGGGGTGATCGCGAGCGCCCCTGGCCCGCTGGACTTCGAGTTCCGCTGCCTGCTGGAGGAACGAGGCAGCGCCCCCGCCAGCCCGGAGTGCGGCGTGATGGTGCAGCGCTATGGTCCCCCGTCTTCCAACCCCCGGCCCTATCGCGAGCGCTCACTGCTGTCGTTCACCGCGAGCCTGAAGGCCGACGAGCTGTTCGTGCAGGGGCTGGACGATGGCGCCATCCAGATGCGCTCCTGGCCGCTGTTCAAGGAGGCCCTCACCGCCTGCACCAGCTGCCAGCGGCCCGTGGTGTTCGAAATTCCCGGTGGCGCCCACGAGGCGCTGTTCACGAGCGCTGCGGCCCGCGGCGCGTTCAACCTGTTTCTCGACGAGCGGCGCAGCCCGGGGTAGGGCCCGGACGGAGGCCGGCAGCCTCGCGGCAGCAGGAACAATCGTGGCATCGCATCGGCTTCGCTCCTCCAGCGCCGCGGCTTGCGCACCGACCGCAGTCTCCTGGTGATGCTCGAAGGCTCGAAACCGCTGCAGAAAGCCGTGCGTAGCGTCTTCGGCCCGCGCGCAGCGGGCTAGAGGCCGGTGCGCTGCCGCGCCAGCCACAGTTCGGCGACCAGACCCGAGGCGAGAAGAATCGCCGCCAGCGTGTCGGCGGCGACCACTCGCGCGATCGCCGAGTTGTAGCCGCCGACCCAGATCGCCACCACCATGAAGCTGGCGGCGCTCATCAAGGAGACGGTCAGCACCGTCACTCGCAGACTCGGAACCGCGGCGGCGACCAGCATCAGGATCCCCAGCACGCCGAACAGCACTGCCCGATGCTGCAGAAGAATGGACGTGTTCGGGTCCGCGACCCCGATGCCGTACAGCCGGGTCAGCGCTGCCGCGCCCGTCACGCCTGGCACCGGCAGAAGGTGGATGAGGCCAGACACGACGAGAGCCACGACCGAGACGTACTTCATGGAATCACGCTCCACAGTCCCACGGTGAATGCGGCTGCACGCCATCAGGGGTGGTGGGCCGCGTGGGGATCGAACCCACGACCACCTGATTAAAAGTCAGATGCTCTACCACTGAGCTAGCGGCCCGCAGTCTCCGATTCTACCCGGTCCGCAGCCGAGCCGCTCGCGCGGGGTGGAATCGAGACTGCGGACTGCGGTGAACCGGCTCAGGCCGACGGGTCCTTGAGGTCGAGCAGGCGGCGCGTGGCCTCGTGCGCGGGCGCTGTCAGCACCACCGCGGGATCCCCGGCTTCCACGACGCGCCCGTCGGCCAGCACGACCACACGCGTCGCGAAGTCGCGCACGAAATCGTCGTCGTGACAGGTAATCAGCAGACTGCGCCCTTTGGCGGTCAGCTGCCGCAGTGTCTGCCCCAGTTCACCGCGGCGCGCCGGATCGAGCGAGGCCGTGGGCTCGTCCATGAGCAGCAGCCGCGGATCGGCGGCGAGCGCCCGAGCAATCGCCACCCGCTGCGCTTCGCCGCCCGAGAGTTCGCGGGGCAGCGCCTGCTCGCGATGCCCAACGCCGAGTTCGGTCATGAGCGCCCGTGCCCGCGTGGTCGCATCGCCAGGCGGCGTGCCGTAGACGTGCACCGGCGCGAGGCAGATGTTCTCGACGGCGGTCAGGTGGTCCCACAGACAATGGAACTGGAACACCATCCCGACCTTGCGATGCAGATCGCCGAGATGGCGCGCGGAGCCGTCGAGCACGAGGCCGTCCACCTCGATGCGGCCACCGCCGAAGGTCTCGAGCCCGGCAATCGCCCGCAGCACCGTGGTCTTGCCCGACCCCGAGAGGCCCATGAGCGCCACGAGTTCGCCGCTGCGCACGGCGAGATCCACGCCCTGCAGGATGTGGCGTGTGCCGCGTGCCAGTTCCAGGCCGCGCACGTCGAGGACGGGCGTCACGCCGCGGGCGCCGCCCAGCGCCGTTCCAGCCGTGCCGCCAGCCGCGCCAGCGGCCATGAGAGCGCGAGGTACATCGCGGCGCAGAGGGCGCCCGGCAGCGCCCACGTGCCGAGGTTCGCCGCGAAGATCTGCGTCTGCTTCGTGAGCTCCACCACCGTGAGCACCGAGACCAGCGACGAGTCCTTGAGCAGCGCCACGAAGTCGTTGGTCATTGGCGCGAGCGCGTAGCGGAAGGCCTGCGGCCCGCGGATGAGCCGCAGTGTCTGCCACGACGTGAAGCCGAGCGTGCGCGCGGCCTCGAGCTGCCCCCGAGGGACGGCTTCGAGCGAGGCACGATAGATCTCGCTCTCGTAGGCGGCGTAGTTGAGGCCCAGACCGAGCAGCGCCGCCACGAACGGCGGCAGGCGGATGACGGCCGCGAGCCCGTAGTAGAGCACGAAGAGCTGCAGCAGCACCGGCGTGCCGCGCGTCACTTCCACGTAGGTCGTGAGCAGCGCGCGCACCCAGCCGCGGCCGTAGACGCGGCCCACGGCAATCGCCGCCCCGAGCGACACCGCCAGCAGCATCGCTGCGCACGACAGCACGAGCGTGATGAATGCCGCACGCACGAGCGCCGGCAGGTACCGCGTCGTCAGTCTCCAGATGGAGGGGCGTGCCGGGGCACTGCCGCCTGGCGATGTGAGCAGGGAATCGGCGCCCGCCAGCACGCGCGCATACATCGCCGGCTGATCGCCGTTCCACACCTGCCACGTGCGGAAGATCGCTTCGAGCCGCCCATCGCCCATCGCCGCGCGCAGTTCGGCGTTCACCTGGTCGCGCAGCGCTGTCTCGCCGGGCGCCATGAGCACCACGTAGTAGCCCACCGCCGCGGCCTCGGGCTGCGTCACGAGGCCCGGCTGGCGCCGCATGGAGCGCTCGGCCAGCACGTTGTCGAGCAACACCGCGTCCACGCGGCCGTTCAGCAGGTCTTCGTAGGGGTGCACATCGTCGTCGTACGACACGGGCTCGACGCCGTGTGTGCCCTGCGCCGCCGAGAGGATCTCCCACGCGAGCGTGGCGCCGAGCGTGGCCACCTTGTGGCCGCGAAGGTCCGCCAGCGACCGGAAACGTCCGGCATCGGCGGCACGCACCGTGAGCACTTCGCGGAACTGGTAATACGGCACGCTCACGGCCAGCTCGGCACGCTTTGCCGGCGAGTCTTCGAGGCCGTTGATCGCGACGTCGAAGTCGCCGCGCTTCACCGACTGGTCGAGGGCCGTGAAGGCCGCCTGCACGAACAGCGGCGTGCGCCCGAGCGCCTTGGCCAGCAGCTCGGCAATCTCCACGTCGAAGCCGCGCAGACGGTCGGGATGCTCGGGATCCGCTTCGACGAACGGCGCGCCGCCCTCGGCATCCGCGCCCCAGCGGAGCACGGGCGTCTGCGCCGACGCCGTCGAGACCAGCACGCACCCGATCACCACGGCTGTGGCAGTCACGCGCAACACGCGAGCGAGTATACGCGCGCTGGACATCGCGCGGTCACACAACGGCGGTCGTGGAGCAGGACGGCGCGTCGTTGCTGCAGCCCCGGCGCCGCGCCGAGCATGCGCGGCTGGCGGTCGTGCGCGGACGCGTCTACGAGTCCTGTGTCGCCGTTGCCGTCCTGAGCAGCGACAACCCCGCGTAGAGCACGACGATCACGACGAGCCAGCGGATCGCGTCGAGCGGCAGCGACTTCACCATATACGCCGCCACGAGCACGCCGGGAATGCCGCCGAGCGCCATGCCCAGCGCCGCGCGGCCGTCGTATTTGTCGGTACGCGCGAACTTGATGCCGGCAAGCGGCAGCCCGTAGGCGGCCGAGCCCATCATGATCGGGAAGGCCGAGCGCGGACTCATGCCGAGCAGGCTGAACACGATGAGACTCGGCGCATAGCTGCCGATACCGAGCGCGTTCAGTGCGCAGAAGCCGAAGTTGAGCAGCGTCGCCGCGACGAGTGTCGGTCCAGAAAAGCCAATGGCATCGCCGCCGCCGGGAATCCACTGCAGGTTGGTGACGGTCATGAAGACCGCGCCGACCACGAGCGCGAGCGCCATCCCCATCTGCACGCGCCGCCGGGGCAGACGCGACACGACGCCGGCGCCCACGTAGCCGCCGAGCGCGCCCACCGGCACCATCAGCGCGAGGGTGAGCGGATCGATGGCGATTGCCGTGACGAACGCAAACGCCTCGAGCGCGACCGGCACCGACGAGCCCACGTTGAGCGTGCCGGGAATCCACTCGTCGCGCACCATCTTCGTGAAGCGGAAGGTGGCCGTGGTGGGCGCGTAGTTGCCGATGCCGAGCGTGTCGAAGAAGAGGCCGATGGCGCCAATTGCCAGTTGCAGCGGCGACGGCCACCCGTGCGGATGCCCGCGGCGCGCGCTCTGCCACCAGGCGATGACGAACCAGAGGGTGACGAGCCCGAGGCCCGTGAGCAGGAGAGGAATGGGAGAGAGCATGCGGCGGGGCCTATCTTGTGCCGCAATGGGTGGCGCGGCAAGGCCCCGGGTGAGGCCCTGCCGTCGCCAGGGGAACCTACATCGTGGTGAACGCCAGTGTGGCCTTGGTGGTCTCCCACTGCATCACGATCACGCCGCCCTTGCCGGCGGGGTTCTTCTCGACCGTGATCGTGAACTGCTCGACCGGCGCCGAGAGCGTTTCGACGCGCATCGGCACGCGCCCGAGGTCCTCCGACTGGGTGTACTCGGTGCCCCACTGTCCGGTCTTCTTGTTCAGCACGAGCGTCCAGGTCTTGTCGGTGAGGAGCGAGTAGAGCGAGATTTTGCCCGGGTTCACGTGCAGGGCACCGAACATCAGCGCCTTGTCGGTTTCGAGGATGGTGGCCTCGTCGGCGCCGGTGCGCCAGACCTGGCCGTAGGGCACGATGCCGCCGAAGATCTTGCGGCTCTTCATGTACGGGCGGCCGTAGGTGACGCTGACGTTCGCGCCATCGATGGTGGCCTTGATGGTTTCGTGCGGGCTGGCGCGCTTCTGCTGGGCGGCCACGAGGCCGGCGGGCACGGCGAGGGCGGCCACGAGGGCCGAAGCCACGAAGGCTCGACGATGAATCACTGGACTGCTCCTTGAGGGACGGACCGACGCGTTCCGGCACGATGGCACCGGGGCGAACATCCGTTGGACTATAGCATCGGCGGCATGGTTCCCCGGAACGCCACCCGGGCTAGAGAATTCGCTTCCCGAAGGCCGAGAGCGCGAGTTCGGTAGCCAGCTCCGCCGTCGTGTTCCGGACGTCGAGTGCCGGATTCACTTCGACGAGGTCGAGGGCGATGAGGCGGCCCGACTCGGCCACCGCTTCCATCACGAAATGGGCTTCCCGGTAGTCGAGGCCGCCCTTGACGGGCGTGCCCACGCCGGGGGCGATCGTCGGGTCGCAGACGTCGAGGTCGAACGAGACGTGCACGCCGCCGGTGCCGTACGAGGCGGCGGCGAGCGCGCGATCCATCACCTCGGCAATCCCGAGCCGGTCGATGTCCTTCATCGTAAACGCGTGCACTCCCGAGGCCTTGACGATCTCCTTCTCGCGGTCGTCGAGATTGCGGATGCCGACGAGCACGGTGTGTTCCGGCCGGATGGCGGCGTCGGGACCGGAGATCCGGGCGAGTTCGGCCGGCTCCCGACCGAGCAGGGCGGCGAGTGGCATGCCGTGGACGTTGCCGGAGGGGGATGTCGAGGGGGAGTTGATGTCCGCATGGGCATCTACCCAAATCACGCCCACGGGCTTGCCCTGATCCTTCAGCCAGGCCGCGCTCGCGGCGACCGAGCCGGCGCCGAGCGAGTGGTCGCCGCCGAGCACGATCGGCAGCGCGCCTTCGTGCAGCGAGGCCAGTGCCGTCTGGAACAGCTTCTGGCAGACCCTCGCGATCTCCTTGACGTAGCGTTTGCGCGGATCCCCGGGGCCCTTGGTTTCGGGGATCGGCGTGGCGATGTCGCCTTTGTCGGTGACCGGCACGCCGAGGGCGCCGAGGTGTTCGGCGAGGCTCGAGATGCGAATGGCCGAGGGGCCCATGTCGACGCCTCGGCGGTTGCCGCCGAGGTCCAGGGGGACGCCAATGAGGTGGGCGGGCTTCATGTCCGCGATTGTACCGGGATGTTCCGGAAGGGTGGTGCCCACGATGTAAGACCACCGACGTGTGTGCGTGCTATATTATGGGGTTTGTTTTTCAACCGCTACATCGTAGCGACTGCCGCGGAGACATCGTGCCCATCCTCGTCCGGCCCGTGCGCGAACAGCTCGAGCACGATCGCATCATTCGCTTGCTCCAGGCGCGCTACCAGAAAACGCACGACCCGGTCACGAACATCGGCAACGAACCCCCGACGTCGGTCGTCATCGGCGCGGCGGAATTCGTGCCCGATCTGATCCTCGTCACCCACGACAAGGCCCGCAAACTCGAGGGCGTCGTCGAAGTGGAGACGGGCGAGTCGGTGAATCCCCTCGAGGCGCTCGCGCAGTGGGGGCCCTTCAGCAAGCTGCGGGTGCCGTTCCACCTCTACGTGCCGCCCAACACGCTGGATACCGTCCGCCGGTTGTGCCGCGATCACAACGTCACGGTGGCCGAACTCTGGACCTACCACACGAATCTCGATCAGGTGCGTTTCACGCTGGTGCAGAAGGCGCCCGATGCGGCGCTCGCCGCCGCGAGGAAAGCGGGCCTGTCGGGCACGCCGAAGCTGAAGGTGGCCCCGCCACCGCCGCCGCCCCCGCCCCCGCCGCCACCCCCGCCGCCCACGCCGGTGCGCGCGGGCTTGGAATCGAAGGCCCCTGTGCGGACGGCCGCCCAGAAGATGTCCTTCGGCAAGTTCGTCGCCGCCGCCAAGGCATCGGCGGCCAAGCACGCCTCGGCGCAGCCGGCGCCGGCCGCTCCCGCCGCCAAGCCGGCGGTCAAGGCGGCGGTGCCGGCCGCCCCGGTCAAGGGGAAGGTGCCGGTGGCCCAGGCCGCGCCGGCCAAGGTGGCGAAGGCGAAGCCCGCGCCCGCGAAGAAGCCGGCGGTTCAGAAGGCGACTCCGGCCGCGAAGCCGGTGGCGCCCGCCAAGGCCGCTCCCGCGGCGAAGCCCGCCGTGGCCGCGAAGCCAGCGGCCAAGGCGCCTGTGTCGCCCGTCGCGAAGAAGGCGGCGCCCGCCAAGGCCGCGGCTCGTCCCGCGGCCGGAAAGCGGCGCTAGTCGCGCGTGCCGTACCTGCGACTCACCGCCGACCGGCGGGGCGTGGAGCACACGTTCCTGCTCCACGTCGCCGCCCCCGGCGAACGGCCCAAGGTCCTCTACTGGTACCGCACGGTGCCTGGCGTGAAGGTCGGACGGCCGGCGCTCGACGACGTGGCCATGCGGGCCCTCGAAGAGCAATACCCGGGCATCGACTTCGACTGGCCCTACATCCTCGATGTGGGGGCCATGACGCCCGTGGAAGTGGAAGCGCCGATTCCGCCGCGCAAGCGGAAGCCGCGCCGTCCCGATGCCGACGATGACCTCGACGTCGCGCCCGACACCGCGCCGCGTCCGGCGCCGGCATCGGCGCCCGCGGCGTTCACCGGTTTTGCAGCGGCGGGCGCGGACGCGCCGCCGCCCCCGGTCATCGCCGACGACCATGGCCCGGATCTGCTGAGCGAACTGCTCGGGCGTGGGATCGCCGCCAGCCTGCGCGAGCAGGTCACCGCGCTCGCCGAGCGCATCGAGACGGCCACGGTCGAGCCCGCGGTGAAGGTCGGCTGGCGGGAACGCCTCGCCCGGCTCGACCCCGACGGGTGGGAATCGCCCGAAGCGGTTCTGGCTGGCATGGACTCGGTGCAGCCCGGCTTCGACGCCATCACGGCCGAGCTCGACCGGGCCGCCGGCGCCTGACCGCGTCTGGTGTGTGCGGCCGGCACGTCGGGCCGTGCGTCTATACTGAGGCCATGAACATCCGCCGCCTCGCTGCCCTCGGTGCCGGGTTCGCGTTCGTCTGCGTGCTCAGCTGGTCCGCCACGCTCGACGCCCGCCAGACACCTCCGGGGCAGGCACCTGCCGCGCCCGCGCCCGCGCAACCGGCGCCGCCGCAGGGCCGGCCGGCCAATCCCGACGGGGTGTTCCGCAGCGCCGTCGATCTCGTCACGACCGACGTCATCGCCCGCGACGGCAACGACCAGTTCATCGCCGACCTGACGAAGGATGAGATCGAGATCTACGAAGACGGCGTGAAGCAGGACATGGCGTCGATGACGCTCGTGCACGGCGGCCGCGTGCTGAACCTGCAGGCGGCACCACCGCCGCCGCCGCAGGAAGGCATCATCCTGCCCACGGCGCGTCCGCGCAACGACGCCGCCGGCCGTATCTTCCTCATCATCGTCGATGACCTGCACCTCGACTTCCGCAACACCGGCCGCATCCGCGATCTGTTCAAGCGGATCTCGCGCACGCTCGTGCACGAAGGCGACATGTTCGGCATCGTCTCGACCGGGCCGTCCTCGCTCGCGATCGATCTCACGTACGACCGCAAGGTGCTGGACGAAGCCATCAAGCGCATCACCGGCAACGGCCTGAAGCCGTCCGACATCATCCAGGGCCAGGACGGTCCGCAGGGGCCGACCGAAGTGCGCTACCGCGCCCAGGTCGCGTTCTCGACGGCGCGCGACATCGTCACGCAGCTCGAACGCATCACCAACCGCCGCAAGGCCGTGGTGTGGGTGAGCAACGGCTTCGACTTCAACCCCTTCGAGAAGCAGCGCATGGGCGAAGACCCGGTCTACGGCGGCCGCATGGGGCAGACGCGCGAGGAGGGTCAGGAAATGAACCGGTCGATGAACCAGGGCCAGCAGTTCTCGGATGCCGACCTGGCGCGCGAACTCGCCGATCTGACGCGGTCGGCCAATCGCGCCAACGCGACCTTCTACACCATCGACCCGCGCGGGCTGGTGGCCGGCCAGGACCTCGACGAAACGGTGGACCCGAGCGACTTCCAGACGCACCTCCGCAAGACGCAGGACAGCCTGCGCGTGCTGGCCGAGGAAACCGGGGGCATCGCCATCGTCAACCAGAACAACTTCGACAAGGGCCTGAAGCGGATCGACGCCGAGACGAGCGACTACTACGTCGTGGGCTACTACTCGAGCAACCCCGACCCGCTGAAGCGCACGCGCAAGATTGAAGTGAAGGTGAAGCGGGAAGGACTCAACGTGTGGTCGCGGACGTCGTACACATTGCGGCAGCCGACGCCACCGACCAAGCAGTAGCGCCCCGGGCGGGGGACGACGCGGGGCGGCGCGTCGCCGGCCGCCCGCGTGAGCAGACTAGGCGCGGCCGATCGGCGGCGCGGGCGTATCGCCGGCGACGCCGCGCGACGCTTCAATCGACTCGAGGATGCGCGACTTCAGCCAGGACACGGGCTCGGGCTGTGCCTGCGTGAATGCACGCCACACGTCGTCGCTGAGTGCGATGCTGATGACGCGGTCGGGACTCGGTGACATGGATGGCCCTCCAGGAAAGAGAGACGCCGATCCTAGCGGTCCACCATCCACACGGAAAATAGAATGATCGAATTGCACCGATTTGATTCGCGTATCTTCCGGCCGAGTTCTGCCGCGGTGGTTGGAGCCGGGGGCGGTCCGGCGTCATAATCGAAGCACTTTCCCTCGAGGCACACATGAGCGTCTGGACCCTGGCCCACCGTTGCGAGCGCATGAACCCGTCGATTCTGCGCGAAATCCTCAAAGTGGCCGAACGTCCCGGCGTGCAGTCGATGGCCGGCGGCCTGCCGTCGCCCGAGACCTTCCCGGTGGAGGTTATTCGCGCGGCCTGCGACACCGTGCTCAGCCAGCAGCCGAAGGCCGCTCTGCAGTATGCCGCCAGCGAGGGCTTCACCCCGCTGCGCGAGTGGGTGGCGGCGACCCTCTCGCGGCCGGGCTACGCCGTGTCGGCCGACCAGGTGCTCATCACGACCGGGTCGCAGCAAGGCCTCGACCTCGTGGGCAAGGTGTTCATCGATGCCGGCGCGCCGGTGGCGGTCGAAGCGCCTACCTACCTCGGCGCGCTCCAGGCCTACGGCCCGTACGAGCCGTCGTTCGTGAGTCTCGAGGGTGACGCGGAAGGTCCGACGGCGAATTCGATCTCCACGCTCCCCACGCGCGCGCCGGGGACGCGCTTCGTCTACGTGATTCCGAATTTTCAGAATCCCACGGGTGGGCAGATTTCCGATGCGCGCCGCGATGCCATCGTGGCCGCCGCCCAGTCGGCCGGCGTGCCGATTATCGAAGACAACCCGTATGGCGATCTCTGGTTCGACGAGGCGCCGCCGCCGTCGATGACCTCGCGCTGGTCGGAGGGCAGCATCTACCTCGGCTCGTTCTCGAAGGTGCTGACGCCGGGGTTCCGCCTCGGCTTCCTGGTGGCGCCGAAGGCGCTCTATCCGCGCATCCTCTCGGCCAAGCAGGCGGCCGACCTGCACACGCCCGGGTTCAACCAGCGCGTCGTCTACGAGGTCATCAAGGACGGCTTCCTCAACACCCACGTGCCCACGATCCGCGCGCGCTACCGCCAGCAGCGGGATGCCATGGCCGCCGCGCTCGCCGCGCATATGCCGGCCGGCACGACGTATCAGATGCCGCGCGGCGGCATGTTCTTCTGGCTGCGTCTGCCCGAGGGTTTCGACACGATGCCGCTGCTCACGAAGGCGGTCGAGGCCGGTGTGGCGTTCGTGCCGGGCGCGCCGTTCTACACGGCCACGCCTGACGTGCGCACGATGCGCCTGAGCTTCGTCACGCTGACCGCCGACGAGATCGCCGACGCCGTGGCCACGCTTGGCCGCGTGCTTGCCGACGCCGGCGTCGCGACCGCCGCGCGGTAGGCGCGCGACGGGGCAGGGCGCCAGCCTCGCCGAAGCCTCGTCCCCGTCAGGGCGCGAGGCGAAGGCGGGGCCGCACCTTCTCGAACGCCTTGACCACTTCGTCGACGGCGCGCGGCGTGCGGCTCATCTTCGGATAGACCCAGCCGGTCTCGCGGATGAGCGGGCGGCCGTCGATGCGCGCGCAGTAGAGGTGCCCGCTCGCCACGTCGCGGGCCACCGACTGGTACGACACGATCGTGATGCCGAGGCCGTGGCGCACGAGCGCCTTCAGGATCTCGACGTTCTCGGTCTCCATCACGATGCGCGGCTCGATGCCCGACGAGGCGAAGAACTCGTCGACGACGCGGCGCGTGTTCGAGCCCGACTCGAAGAGCACGAAGGGCTGCGTCGAGAGATCCTGGGCGTTGACCTTGCGCTTCTTCGTGAGCGGGTGCTTGGCCGAGGTGACGACCAGCAGTTCCTCCTGGAGCACCGGCACCGTCACCATGTCGGCGTCCTTGATCGGCAGGGTGAGCAGCGCCACGTCGCCGGTGCCGGCCCGCAGGTGCTGGATGCAGCGATCGGTCGGGTCGCTCATGATCTTCACGTCGATGCCGGGGTGCTGACGCGTGAGCTCCGAGAGCAGCGTGGGGAAGACGTAGAGGCACACCGTCATGCCGCCGAGGATGCGCACCGTGCCGCGCAGCGTTTCCTGGCTGTCGCTGATGGTGGCGACCGTGTCGGTCAGGTCCTGGAACACCCGGTGACTGAGCTGCAGCAGCGACTCGCCGGCCGGCGTGATGCGGATGCGGCGGCCGATGCGGAGGAACACCGGTGTCTTCAGCTCGTCCTCGAGCAGCAGGATCTGGCGGCTGATGGCCGACTGCGAGACGTGGAGCTTGTGCCCGGCGGCGGTGAAGGAACCGGTCTCGGCGATGGCGCGGATGATCTCGAGCTGGCGTAGGTCCAAACGACGTCTCCCGGCCGCGAGTATACATACCCGGCGGAGATGGACCTAACGCGATCTGACGGCAGGAGTTATGCGTTCAGGGAATGCCACGGTGGGGGCCAGCGCCGCGACGGCCCTGGCCCCCTGCCGGCTACTTCTTCTTCAGGAGCGAGCAGACGCCGAGCGCCCCGGTCGGATCCAGCGCATCCGCCGCCAGATCGATGTGTCGCACGATGCCGGTGTCGTCGACGACGAACGTCACACGGCGCGCCAGGCCTGAATTCTCGTCGAGCACGCCCAACGCCCGCGTGTAGTCGCGCTTGAAATCAGACAGCAACGGAAAGTCCAAGCCCATCTGTTCTCGGAATGCCTTGTTGGACCAGGTGGAATCGACGCTCACGCCATAGACCTGGGCGTTGTTGGCGCCGAACTGCGCGTAGTTGTCCCGGTACCGGGACATCTCGGTCGTTCAACCAGGCGAGAAGGCCGCCGGGAAGAACGCGATGACCACCGACGACTTGCCCTTGAGCGACGAGAGCGTCGCCGTCTTCGCGGCCGGACGGCCGCCATCGGGCGCCGGTTCGAGGTAGGGCAGGGTGAAGTCGGGCATCGGCTGCCCGACTTTCACCAGCGGTGGCGGGGGAGGCGGCGGGGTCGGCGCCGCGGTCGTGCCTGCCGTTTGTGCCAGGGCGCCCGGAACGGGCGCCGCGGCCAGCACGGCAAGCACGCTGACCCGGAGGTACAGCGAGCGTGGTGACATGCGCGAGACTATACCGCAGAGCGCCGGCGGCCCTTGCCGGCGGGCGTCTCGGCGGCGGCTCGCACCCGCGCGATGGCTTCCTTCAGGTAGTGCTCGTCGAGTTCGATGCCGAGGCCGTGCACGCCCAGCCGGGCGCAGGCCACGAGGGTAGAACCCAGCCCGAGGAAGGGGTCGGCCACCGTCAGGTCTGGCGTGAGGCCGTGCAGCTTCAGGCAGTACTCCGGCAGCCGCGGCGGGAAGGTGGCCGGGTGCGGCCGGTCCTTCTCGCGATTCTGGATGGTTTCGTAGGGTACGAACCAGGTGTTGCCGCGGCAGCGGCGGCCGCCCGACGCGCCCCGCCAGCGCGCCACGTTCGACGGGTCCTGATACTTGACGCCGAGCGCGAGCCGGTCGAGCCGGGTCGTGCCCTCGGGCGTGAAGTGGAACAGGAACTCGTGGCAGTCGTTCAGGAACCGGGTCGAGTTGATGGGCTTGTAGTGGCCCACGGCCAGGTCGTCGGTCAGGCCGGCGCGGCCGCCAGCGGCGTCCTGGTCGATGGCGATCGACTTCACCCAGTGGATGATGTTCTGCAGGTGGAGGTGCGGCCGCACGGCCTGCGCCACGTCGAGCGCTGTCCACGGGTCGGTCGGCTTTGCCCCGACGTTCAGGAAGAGCGAGCCCTGCGCGGCGAGCGTGCGCGTGACCGCGGCGACCCAGCGGTCGGTCCACTCGAGGTACTCGTGACGTGGCTGACCGTCGTCGTAGGTGCGATAGCGGATGCCGAGGTTGTAGGGCGGAGAGGTGACGACCACGTCCACCCGGTGCGCGGGCAACGCGGCCAGCACCTCGACGCAGTCACCGAGAAAGAACGAAATCGTGGCCCGTCCGGCCTGGACGGTGTCGTAAGGGCGGGGAACGCGAGGAGGCACGCGGGCGGATTGTACCGCCTTCGCGCGATGGAGTACAGCGCCCGGGCGGGCGGCTGCGGGAGGGCGGCTACGAGGCGCGCATGGCGGCCACGGCCGGCTGGTAGCCGTCGGCGGTGCGCCCGTCGCGCTGTGCGGAGATCGTGTGGTTCTGGCGGTGCGACGCGCTGGCGCACTGCGGGCCCTTCTCTTCGACGTAGACCACTTCGCGGGTGCTCGCCACGTCGCGGTAGCGGCCGATGACACAGCCGCAGGGCATGGTGCCGAATCCCAGGATCTTCACGACACTCATAATCACGTTCTCCTGTCAATTCCGTCGCAAGTTCCGTGCCCGCCGAATCGCTGCTCGTATAGGCGCGATTCCTGAAGAGGCTCCCTCCCGCCGTATCGAAATTGGTCGCACTTCGCCCCAGCGCGCGCCAGTAATCGGCCGAAGTCCGCGCGGGATGAGCCGCGCGGCCCGACGCCGCACTGGATCATCGTTCGTCGATTTGGATAGGGCGTGACGCGGGCGCGACGACTCAGCGACGCGGGGCGCGGGCGCGCTCGCGCGTGTAGGCCTCGCGCGCTGCCGCCGCCGTCGGATCCAGCGTGAGCGCTTCGGCGAGGCGTCGCAGTCCGGCGGTCTGGTTGCCGCCCTCGAGTTCGAGCAGCGCCAGGTTCGTGTAGGCGGACGGATCGCGCGGATCGACGCGGAGCGACGCCTGGAACGCTTCGCGCGCCTCATCGCGGCGGCCCAGGGTGGCGAGGGCCGCGCCGAGCAGGTTGTAGCCCCTGGCGTGTGTCGGGTTGCCGGTCACGAGTGCCCGGGCTTCGCCGATGGCCTGCTCCGTGCGGCCCTCCATGAAGAGCAGGCTCGCGGCGTAGTAGCGCGTGGCGTCGGCTGTGGGGGCGAGGGCCCGCATGCGCGAGACCACCGGCAGCAGCCGCTCACGGTCGCCGACGTCGGCGAGCACCGAGGCGAGCTGCTCGAGCGCTGCCACGTTCGAGGGCTGCCGTTCCACGGCCGTGAAGGCCACCCGGGCCGCCTCGTCGATCCGTCCGCCCGACGCCAGGAAGCGCGAGAGGGCCACCTGGGCCTCGACGTGCGCGAGCGGCGCGGCGGCGTTCTGGAGCGCGCGCAGAGTCTCGTTCTGACGGCTGGCAATGGCCGCCGAGCGCACCAGGCCCTCGAGGGCGCGGGTATCGCGCGGACTCAGCCGCACGGCGGTCTCGAAGTCGTTCCAGGCGGCCGCGGCGGCGCTGGCGTCGTAGAGCATCCAGCCACGGTTGCGCCAGGCTTCCGGCGTGGCCGTGCGGCGGGCCTCGACGGCCACCGGCACCGGCTGCTCGGCGGCGAGGGCCCGCAGCGCGGCCGTGTTGTCGGTGCCGCCGCGCGAGAAGATGGCGCGCGGCCCGGTGAACTCCACCGGCGCGTAGTCATCGGTCTGGAGGCGCGCGCCGGCCGAGAACGCTCTGACCCCGGCGCCTTCGGCGATGAGCAGCGACGTCAGGGCGAAGGCGTCGCGCGCCCCCACCGTCGCCAGGTTGGCGGCGGCGGTCTCCCGGGTGGCCAGTCGCGACGGGATGGCGGCGACCTGGGCCAGAAGCGGCTGGTTCGAGCCGATGAGCAGCACGTCGCCGTCGCCGACGAGCCACAGCGTGGCGTCCGGGAAGACGCTGGCGAACGTGCCGACGATCGACTTCAGATCGTCGCCGCTGATGTCGTAGGTGTGCGCCCACTGGCAGAGCACGCCGCCGGGCGTCAGGCGGGCTTTCGCGGCCACGAAGAACTCGCGCGTGAAGAGCGCGGCGATCCCGGCCATCCACGGGTTCGACGGCTCCGAGATAATGGCGTCGTACTGTGTGCGCCCGAGCAGGATGTGTGTGCGCCCGTCGCCGAGGATGAGCCGGGTGCGCGGATCGCGCAGCGCGGCGCCGTTCTCGGGCTCGAAGAACCGCGAGGCCGCGGCGACTTCCGGCGAGATCTCGAGCACGTCGGCCTGGTCGATCGGGTGGCTGAGCGCCGAGCCGAGCGTGACGCCGCTGCCAAGGCCGAGCACGGCCACGCGCTTCGGGTTCGGGTGGAGCAGCAGCGGCACGTGCGCGAGCAGGCGCTGCGTGAGCATGTCGCCGGCGTTCGAGGCGTCGACCTTGCCGTCGATGGCGAGCGACGTGGTGCCGGCGGCCTGCCGCACGGCCACCGTCGCCGTGGCGCCTTCCTTGTAGTAGGGCAATTGCCCAGAGCTGAGCGAGACCTCCAGCGCGTCGGCGGTCATCGCGGAGGCGTATTTGTAGGCGCCGCTCGTGAAGAGCGCCTGGTCCCAGCGCGGCAGCGCCAGGCTGGCGCCCAGGGCGGCCACCGCCATGACGAGCGCGACGCCGCGGAAGGCGCCGGCCGCCCGCCCGGCCACGAGCACGGCGAGCGCGGCCACGGCGGCGCCGACGCCCAGGCCCTGCAGGCTGCCGTGCAGGCCCAGGGACGGAATCAGCACGAAGCCCGCCGCGAGCGCGCCGGCGATCGCACCGATCGTGTTCAGCGCGTAGATGAGGCCCAGGTCGGCGCCGAGCGAGCGGTCGTCGCCGGTGCCGGTGCGGATGGCGAAGGGGAAGGCGCAGCCAAGCGCCACGGCGAGCGGCAGCAGCCACGCCGTCACGAGCAGCACCTGGCGCAGCAGCACCGACTCGAAACTGGCGTCGGGGGCGGCCACGGCCGCCGCCATGGCCCGCAGGCCGTCGTCGATCGTCCAGACGGCCGCCGCCCCGAGGAGCGTCGCCACGGCGATGGCCGTCGTGAGACCGGCCACGGGATACACCGCGCGTACCGCGAGACGCCGGCCCGCCACGGCGCCGAGCGCGAGGCCGGTGATGAAGATGGCGACCACGAGGCTGAAGGCGTAGGTCGTGGGCCCGAGCACCTGGGCGAGCAGGCGCGACCACACGATCTGCAGGCCGAGCGAGAGGAACCCCGACACGGCCATGGCGAGCGCGGCGAGCACCGGACGCGGCACGGCGACGGCCGGCGCACTCGCCGCGGTCTTGCGCGAGGGCCTGGCCGCGCGCGCGGCGGGTGGCGCCGCGTCGGTGGGGGCGGAGGCCGCGTCGTCGGCCGTGCGGTCGCTCAGGTGCCAGGCCGCGGCGGCCACCACCAGGTTCAGCGCCACGCCGGTCCACGTCGTGAGCCGCAGGCCCAGGGTGGGCAGCAGGACGAAGCCGGTCAGCAGCGCGCCGGCGGCGGCGCCCGCCGTGTTCGCGGCGTAGAGTGCGCCGGCATCCCGCGTGGCCGCGGCGGCGCCGGGCACGTACCAGCGGGCGACATACGGGAAGGTCGCACCCATGGCCACCGCAGGAAGCGCCACGAGCACGACGCTCGCGACGAGGCGGAGCAGGGGGAACGCCGCGCCGCCGGCGCCGTCGGCATAGGCGCGGCTCAGCAGCGGCTCGAGGGCGGCGAGGCCGAGCGGCATCGCCAGCGCGAGCACGGCGATGGCCACTTCGAGGCCGGCATAGATGCGCATCGCCTGGACGCGCGGCGCACGGTCGCTCGCCGGGCCGGCCAGCGCGGCGCCGATGGCGAGGCCGCCCATGAAGGCGGCGAGCACCGTACTGGCGGCCGCCACGCCGTGCCCGAGTGACAGGGTGAGCAGGCGCGTCCACGCCACCTCGTAGACGAGGGCCG
>JBIKUN010000115.1:0-14875 GCA_044347565.1 Vicinamibacterales bacterium
GACGAGCGCCTGGCGCGCCACTACCGCATCCCCGGCATCGTCGGCCCGGAGATGCGGCGCGTCGCCTATCCCGACGCGCGCCGCCGCGGCATTCTCGGCCATGCCAGCATCCTCACCCTCACCTCGGAAGCCGAACGCACGTCGCCCGTGCTGCGCGGCAAGTGGGTGATGGAGGTGCTGCTCGGCACGCCGCCGCCGGCGCCGCCGCCGAACGTGCCGACGCTCGATGCGACACCCGACGCCGAAGGCGGCCGCCTGCGCACCGTGCGCGAGCGCATGGAAGAACACCGCAGGAACCCGGCGTGCATGTCGTGCCACCGGATGATCGATCCGATCGGGCTGGCGCTCGAGAACTTCGACGTCACCGGCGCGTGGCGCATCAAGGACAACGGCATGCCGGTCGATCCGGCGAGCGCGCTCTACGACGGCACGCCGCTCACGAGCGCCAACGATCTGCAGCAGGCCCTCATGAAGCGGTCGGATGTGCTCGTCGGCAACTTCACCGAGAACCTCGCCACCTACGCGCTCGGCCGCCGCGTCACGGCGTCCGACATGCCCCTCGTCCGCGGTATCGTGCGCGGCGCGGCGGCGAAACAGTACACCTTCGCGGCGTTCGTGACCGGCATCGTCACCTCGCCCGCGTTCCGGATGAAGAGTGCCGACACGCCCGCGGTGACCACCGCGGCCGTGGCCGGCCAGCGCTAGAGACCGCACCACGTTCGACGGGGGAGACCGCACATGTCGTTCATCACTGGGAAGCACGTCGCGCGGCGCACGATGTTGCGGGGGCTCGGGGCGACCGTGGCTCTGCCGTTCCTCGACGCGATGGTGCCGGCGCGCGGCCTCTTCGCCGGGTCGGCCACCGCCGCCTCGCTCGACCGGCCGCGGCTCGTCGCCATCGAGATGGTGCACGGCGCGGCGGGCGCGAGCCCGTGGGGCGCCGAGCAGCACCTGTGGTCGCCGGTGGCGGCCGGCCGCGACTTCGATCTCGGGCCCACCTCCCTCAGCCCGCTCGAGCCGTGGCGCAAGCACCTCACGATCGTGAGCGACACCGACGTGCGCAACGCCGAAGCGTTCAGCCAGCCGGAAATCGGCGGCGACCACTTCCGGTCGAGCGCCGTGTTCCTCACGCAGGCGCATCCGCGGCAGACCGAAAGTTCCGACGTCCGCGCCGGCACCTCGATCGATCAGCTCTACGCGCAGCGCTTCGGCCAGGACACGCCGATTCCCTCGATGCAGCTCTGCATCGAGAACGTGGACCAGGCCGGCGGCTGCGCCTACGGCTACTCCTGCGTCTACACCGACATGATCTCGTGGGCGTCGCCCACCGAGCCATTGCCGATGATCCGCGATCCGCGGATGGCCTTCGACCAGCTCTTCGGCGCCGGCGGCTCCAACGGCGAACGCCAGGCGCGCCGCGCGTCCACGGCGAGCGTGCTCGATTACGTGAACGCGCAGGTCGCCGACCTCAACCGCAAGCTCGACCCGAGCGACCGCCGGCGGATGGAGCAGTATCTCGAGAACGTGCGCGAGATCGAGCGCCGCATCCAGCGTGTCGAGTCGCGCAGTGCCAGCGGCGAGGAACGGGCGCTGCCGGGCGCGCCGGCCGGCGTGCCCGATTCGTTCGACGAACACATGAAGCTGATGTTCGACCTGCAGGCGCTGGCCTTCCAGGCCGACGTGACGCGGGTGTTCTCGTTCAAGACCGGCCGCGATGCCTCGAGCCGCGTGTATCCCGAGAGCGGCGTGTCGAAGGGCTTCCACCCGGCCTCGCACCACGGCAACAAGCCGGCGAACGTGCTCGAGTTCGCGCAGATCAACCGCTACCACGTGAGCCTGCTGCCGTATTTCATGGAGAAGCTGCAGGCCATCGACGAGGGCGGCACGAACCTGCTCGACAAGAGCCTCATCATCTACGGGTCGCCGATGGGCGACGGCAACGTGCACAACCACAAGCGCTGCCCGCTCGTGCTGCTCGGCGGCGCGCACGGCCGCCTGCCCGGCAACGTGCACCACAAGGCCGCCGCCGGCACGCCGATGGCGAATGTGATGCTGAGCGTGCTGCAGATGGTGGGCATCGACGACATGCCGCAGTTCGGCGATTCGACCAGCGCCTTCTCGCTCACCACCTAGTCCGCGCCGAGGAGCCTCGAGATGTCCATGCTGCGCACCACCTCGGTTGTCTGCGCCACCGGCGCGGCGCTCGTCCTCGCGGGCGGCACGCTCGCCGCGCGCACGGCGGAGCAGACGCGTCCGGCGGCCACCGCGGCCGCCCCGGCGCCGGCGCGCGGCGCGCTCGCCGAGGCCGCGATGCGCGACGATCTGGCGGGCGTCAAGGCGCTCCTTGCCCGCGGCGCCGACGCTGCCTCGGCGCAGGGTGATGGCATGACGGCGCTGCACTGGGCGGCCGAACGCGGCCGCGCCGACATCGCCGACGCGCTGCTCACGGCCGGCGCGCCCGCTGGCGCGACGACTCGTCTCGGGCGCTACACGCCGCTCCACCTGGCGGCTCGCCGCGGCCACGCGGCCGTGGTCGCCCGCCTCATCGCCGCCAGGGCCGATGCTGCCGCCGTGGCCTCGACCGGCGTGACGCCGCTGCATCTGGCCGCCGCGGCCGGAGACGCCGGCATCGTCGAGGCGCTCCTCGCCGCCGGGTCGCCCGTGGACGCGCGCGAGCCGCAGTGGGGCCAGACGCCGCTCATGTTCGCCGCCGCCGCCGGCCGCACCAATGCCGTGAAGGCGCTCGTCGCCCGCGGCGCCGAGATCGGCGCCACGGCCAAGGTGGTGGATCTCATCGCCCGCAACAAGGCCGACCAGGCCGACAGCCGGGCCCGCAATCAGCGCATCGCGCAGCTGCAGCGCGAACGCGCCGAGCAACTGGCGACGATCGGCGGCGCGCCGAAGCCCGCCGGCAATCAGCGCGCGGCGCGTGGCGATGATTCCGGCAACGAACCCGAGCCGCTCGGCTACGCGGAACTCGTCGGCTCGCAGGGCGGGCTCACGGCGCTGCTGCTCGCCGCGCGGGATGGCCGCACCGAGACGGCGCTGGCGCTTGTCGACCTTGGCGCCGAACTCAACCAGGCGAGCACCGGTGATCGCACGAGCCCGCTGCTCATGGCGACGATCAACGGCCACTACGACCTGGCGGCCGCGCTGCTCGCCCGCGGCGCCGATCCGCGCCTCGCGAGTGACGCCGGCGCCACGCCCCTCTACGGCGTGCTCAACATGCAGTGGGCGCCGAAGGCGCGGCATCCGCAGCCGTCGCACTACATGCAGCAGTCGGTCGATTACCTCGACCTCGCGGAGCGCTTCCTCACGGCTGGCGCCGACGTGAATGCCCGTCTCACGCGCACGCTCTGGTACACGACCTACAACCGCGACCTGCTCGGCGTGGATCGCACCGGCGCGACGGCGTTCTGGCTGGCGGCCTACACGCTCGACATTCCAGCCATGAAGCTGCTGCTGAAGCATGGCGCCGATCCGAACATCCGCACCGCAAAGGTGCCCGAGCGGTACGAAGAAGGCGGCCCCGATCCGAGCCTGCCCGACCAGTCGGGGCTCGCGCCGATTCCGTGGCACGGCCCCGCCGTGGCGCCGATTCACGCCGCGTCCGGCGTGGGCTACGGCCTCGGCTTTGCCGGCAACACCCACCGTCACGTGCCGGATGGCTGGGTGCCCGCGGTGACGTTCCTGGTCGAGGAGCTGGGAGCCGACGTGAATGCCCGCGACCACAACGGCTACACGCCGGTCCACCATGCGGCGGCGCGCGGCGATGTCGCTCTCATCAAGTACCTCGTGTCGAAGGGCGCCGACGTCACGGCCATCGGCCGCACCGGGCAGACCACGGTGGACATGGCCAATGGGCCCGTGCAGCGCGTGCAGCCGTATCCCGAGGCCATCGCGCTCCTCGAGAGCCTGGGCGCGAAGAACAACCATCGCTGCGTGAGCTGCTGATCGCGGCACCGCTGCGCGCGTCGTGAAACCGGCCCGGCGGCCGGTGCGTCACACCGGGTTATGGCGTCCACACCGATCAGCGTTCTCGTCATCACCGGAAGTGCCCGGCGCGGACGCCTCAGCGACCGCGTCTCGGCGTTCGTGATGCAGCGCCTCGCGCGCCTCGACGGCGTCACCGCGCTGCTCGCCGATCTCGCGGCCATCGACCTGCCGGTGATGGAAGAGCGGCTGGGCCGCGTCGATCCGCCGCCGCCGGGCCTCGTCGAACTCGGCGCCGCGATCGAACGCGCCGATGCCGTCGTCATCGTGTCGCCCGAGTACAACCACGGGTACCCGGGCGTGCTGAAGAACGCCCTCGATTATTTCCTGCCGCAGTTCGCGCGCACGCCGGTGGCGCTCGTCACGGTGTCGGGCGGCGGTCACGGCGGTGTCATCGCCTGGTCGCAGCTTGTGCCGGTGCTGGTCTACATGGGCGCGTTCGTGCTGCCGCAGACCGTGGCCGTCTCGAAGGTGCAGGACAGCTTCGCGCCCGATGGCACCGCGCTCGACCCCGTCTACGAGAAGCGCGTGGACGACATGCTCGCCGAGCTCGTCTGGCTCGCCGGGCGCGTGCGCGGCTGAACCAGCGCCGGTCGCGCGGCCTGCTCCGCCCCCTCCATCACGGAGTCGAACCCGCGCCTGCCCGGCATTCACGCCTCCGGTGGCGCGCGGGGCCGCTCGACGACCCTGCCCGCGTCCTTGTGGGCGGGCGACGGCCTCAGTGCGGGTGGGTGTCCTGCGCGAGGTCTCTCCAGCGCTGGAGATGCGCTGCCCAGGGCGTCTGCTCGAGGAACTCGACGTGGAGGCGGCTGGAGCGGGGGGTGGCCGGGGTCGGCGCCACCTCCTGCAGCAGCGCGTCGGCGGCATGCACGGCCACGACGATGTCGGTCGGCGCCCGCTCCGGGTGGTGATGGTGATGCGCGGCTTCCACGATCTCGAGCGGCAGACCCCAGAGCGCGAGCAGATAGGCGCCGGCCTCCCCGTGCGTCGTGCCGAGCACGTCCTGCTCCACTTCATACGGGAGGGCGCCGGTGGCCTGGCACAGGCGCGATACCTCCTTCATTTCATCGGGCGCGCTGACGGCCAGCACGATCGTGCCGATCTCGTGGAGGAGCGCCGCGGTGAAGACGACCTCCGCCCGCGCCGGATCGGCGACGAACTGCTGCGCCAGCGTGGCGACATTGGCGGCATGGCGCTGCTGCGCTTCGAGGTTCAGGCCGCGAGCCGACGCCTCGCCCGCGAGGAATACCTGTGCGGTCACGGCCAGTGCCTTCAGCCGCTGCGTGCCAAGGTAGAGCAGCGCCTGGTGCACCGACGCATGATGCCGTGACGAGCCGTAGACGGCGGAGTTGACGAGTTGGAGCACCTTCGCCGTCATCGCCGGGTCCTGTTCGACGAGGCCTGCGAGTTCCTGCATCGTGACCTCGGGCCGCGCCGTCGCGCGCGTCAGGTCCCAGTAGAGCTTGGGCGGCGACGGCAGACGGCCAAGGCCTCCGACGAGCTGGCGCAGGCGGTCGCTGGCCAGCAGTGCCGGCAGCGCGCAGGCGCGTTCGATGATCCCGCGCAGGGTGTCCGGCTCGCACGGCTTGGCCAGGAACTGATGCGCCACGGTGAGCGCGGCGAGTTCCGCCTCGCGGCCGGCGTAGCCGGAGAGGATGACGCGGGCCGCCGCCGGCTGCCGATCGCGCGCCGCCTTCAGCACGGCGTTGCCGTCGGCGTCCGGCATGCGCATGTCGGACACGATGACGTCGAAGGGCGCGCCGCCGAGCGCGGCGATGCCTTCAGGACCGCCGGGTGCGAACACCATGTCCCATTCGCGCCGCTGCTTGCGGAAGAGGTCGCGCAGCCCGTCGAGCATGAGCGGCTCGTCGTCTACGAAAAGAATGCGCTTCATGCTGCCAGAACCTCCTGCGTCTCAGCCGCGGCCGGGCCGGCAATCGGCAGCCGCAGGGTGAAGGTCGTGCCGGTGCCAGGGGCGCTGACGAACGTCAGCTGGCCGCCGTGCTGTTCGGTCACGATGCGCCAGGCAATCGCCAGGCCCTGTCCCGCGCCGCGTCCCACTTCCTTCGTCGTGAAGAACGGATCGAACACGCGATCGGCGATCGCCGGGTCGATGCCGGCCCCGTTGTCGGCGACCGTGATGAGCACGTCGGCGCCGTCGCGGGCGGTGCGCACCGCGATGCGACCGGCCGGCAGCGCACCCGGCGGACCTGCGCCATGACGCCGGGCCACGGCCTCGACCGCGTTCGTCAACAGCTGGAGGACGGCCTCCTGGACGTCGCCGACGCGGCAGACGACCGGAGGCAGCGGGTCGCACTCGACGCCGAGCAGCGGCGTGCTGAGGCAGTCGGTCGCGACGGCGGTCACCGCGGCCTCGACGGCCTGGTTCACATCCTCCGCGCGCAGGTCCCCCGAGGAGGCCTCGGCAGACGCCTTGAGCGCGCGGATGACCGCCTCGACGCGGGCGATACCCTCGACGCTGCGCTCGGCGGCGCTCGGCAGCCGTTCCAGCAGATAGTCGATGTCGGCGCCCTCGACGGCCCGCGCGACCTTCGCGAGGGCCACACGCAGCACGTCCGGCGGCGCGTCGGCCGGGACCGAGGCGGCCGTCGCGCGCACGGCGGCGAGCGTCTCCAGGGCGTCGTTCGAGGCGTCGCGGAGGAAGTGCACGCTGTCGTTCACGAACTGGAGCGGCGTGTGGATCTCGTGAGCGACGCCGGCGGCGAGGGTGCCGACCGCGGCCATACGATCCGCGAAGCACAGCGCTGCGATTGCGCGTGCGCGCGCCTGAATCGACGTCCGCAACGTGCGGGCCAGCGCCCCGAGTTCGTCGCCGGTCTGGGTGGACGCCCAGGCGGCGTCGTCGTCCTCGCAGCGGGCGTGCACGGCATCGGCGATGGTGGCGAGCGGTCCGAGGACGCGCCGTCGCAGCACCTCGCAGCCGATGACGATGAACGCGGTGACGCCGGCGATGGCGGCGAGCATCCACCACGCCGCCGCGCGGAAGAGCTCGTCCGGCAGTGGCCGGGTGTCGAGCTGGATGGCGACGGCGCCCGAGGCGAGCGACCCGTCGGTGAGCGCCGGCAGGCCGAGCCTCAGCGGCGCGCTGTAGTCGAAGCGGTGCATCTCGGGGTGGAAGTGCCGGAGACTCGCCTTGTGGGTGATGGCGCCGGCCAGGTCGTCGGCAATCTCGCCGTGGGGGAGTTCCGACACGAGCAGGCCCCGCCAGGCGTCGCGGCTGCTCGCCAGCACGCGGGCCGGCTGGCCGGCGGCCACGGCGATGGCCACCACGTCCGCTTCGGCCGACGCCTTGGTGACGAAGCGCTGCACGTCCGCTGGTGTCGCGGCGCTCTCGGCGCTGTAGTGCACGAGGTTGGCGAGCAGCTCGGCCCGCCGCGCCAGCGACTGCTCGAGGCGCCGCCCGGCGTCCCACTGCAGACCGACGATGGCGACCACGGCGAGGACCGCCCAGAACAGCGCCATCGGCGCCAGCAGTGTCCACCGCAGCGACCGCGCGCTGAAGGCGTGCCGCGAGTCCGTCATCGCGTGACTCCGGCGAAGGACGGTGCCTGAGCGTCGGCATCGACGAGCACGAAGACCGGCAGCGTGGTGAACGCCTCGATCACCGTGCCGCCCCCCGCATCGAGCTGTCCGCGCTCGCCGGGGCGCAGCGGTTCCCGGCTGCCGCAACTCGCGGCGCGCGCGGCCTGCGGCGCGACAGCATGGAGCCGACGTGTCATGCGGCCTCCGCCCTCAGCCGGCCGGCAGGGCGGCCGGCAATCGGCAGACGCACACGGAAGGTGGCGCCTTGGCCGGGCGTGCTGTCGACCTCGATGGCTCCGCCGTGATCGCCGGCGACGATCGCCCAGGCGAGGGCCAGCCCCTGCCCGGTGCCCTTGCCGACGGCCTTCGTCGTATAGAACGGCTCGAAGATGTGCGGCCGCACATCGTCGGCGATGCCGCCACCGGTATCTCGCACGGTGATGACCGCGTGCGCGCCGTCGAGAGCCGTCGCGACGGCGATGTGGCCTTTGCCGCCGCGGGCCTTCACGACGTCGCTGATGGCATGCGCGGCATTGACGACCAGGTTCAGCACGACCTGGCTGATGCCGCCGGCGATGCAGATGACCGGCGGCAGGGCGCCGAAGTCCGTGTCGAGGTCGGCGACGTATTTGAACTCGTTGCGGGCCAGGGTCAGCGTGCTCCGCACGACGTGGTTGAGGTCGACGCTCGCCATCGTGCTCTGGTGCGGGTGCGCGAATTCCTTGAGCGAGTGCACGATCGCGTTCACGCGGTTGAGGCCTTCGACACAGCTCTCGATGGCTCGCGGCATGTTCTCGAGCAGGTACTCGAGGTCGGCGGCGTCCTCGGCCGCCAGCGCTGCGCCGGTGGCCTCCGCCGGTGGCGCGCCGTCGGTCACCGCCTGACGCACGCGCTGCAGGGCCACGACCACGGTGGCGAGATCGGTCACTGCATCCTGCAGGAAATGCACCGAGTCGCCGACGAACTGCACCGGTGTGGCGATCTCGTGGGCGACACCGGCGGCGAGCCGGCCGATGGTGGCGAGGCGTTCGGCCTGCGCCAGCCGCGTTGAGGTCTGTTCACGCTCGGTGGCGTCGGTGAGCACGACGACATGGGCCACGGCCGTGCCCGCGGGGTCGGCCACCGGGTGCATGTCGAGGTCGGCCCAGCGCCGCGCGCCGTCCTTGCGGTGCAGCGAGACCGTGGCGGCGAACGATCGCCCGGTGGCCAGCGCGTCGCCGACGTCGAGTGTCGGGCCTTCATCGGCACCGCCAAGGCGCACGAGTCCCGTGAACGATCGTCCCGCCGTGTCCCAGGACCCGAAGCCCGTGAGGCGCGTGAAGCCGCGGTTCGCCCAGGTGACGCGGCCGGCGGTGTCGAGGATGGCCACGGCGTGCGTCATCGTCTCGGCCAGGTCCAGCAGGGCGCCCGGCGGCGGCGGCGGCCACGCCACCGCCGCGGTGGCAGCCTGGTGCGGCGCGGGTGGGTCGGGAGTCGTGGTCATGCACGCACGTGTTGGGCAGGGGCGCGGGTCGGCACGACTGGCCGTCCGACACGCCCCGTTCGTGCTGGGAATCGGCGGCGCCGGTTCCACCTTGAGCGTCAGACCGTGCAGTGGCAGGACAGGCGGCCGGGCGACACGGGATAATCGGCTCACCCCGTGACTGCCCCGCCTCGCGTCATCCTCATCCACGGCAACGGCGGCTGCACGGCCGCCGATGGCTGGCTGCCATTCGTCGAACGCGACTTCACGGCGCTCGGCCTCGAGGTCGTCAATCGCACGTTCCCCGACAACGTGCGGGCGCGGGCCAGCGTGTGGCTGCCGTTCCTCGAGAGCCTGGGCGCGGACGCGAACACCGTCCTCATCGGCCATTCGTCGGGCGCGGTGGCGGCGATGCGGTACGCCGAGACCCATCCGCTCCTCGGCTCGGTACTGGTCGGCGTCTGCCACACCGACCTCGGCGACCCGGGGGAGCGGGCGAGCGGCTACTACCGGGCGCCGTGGGACTGGGAGGCCATCCGCCGCCACCAGTCATGGATCGGCATCTTCCAGTCGTCCGACGATCCGCTCATCCCGGTGGCTGAAGCACGGTTCGTCGCCGCCCGGCTCGGCGCCAGCTACTTCGAACACACCGACCGCGGACACTTCGTGGATCGCGCGCCGTTTCCGGAGCTCGTGCAGTTCGTCCGGCGTCGCCTCGCCACCGGGGCCTGACTCGATGCGTCGCCCCCGCTACGCCGGCCGGAACCCGCGCGCCTTCCACGAGAAATACAAGGAACTGCAGCCCGAGCGGTACGCCGCCGACGTGGCCCGCGTGCTCGCGGCGGGGAAGACGCCGGCCGGCATGCACCGGCCGATCATGGTGGACGAGATCCTCGCCGTCCTGGCCCCGCGGTCCGGCGAGGTCGCCGTGGACTGCACGCTCGGGTTCGGCGGCCACGCGCGCGCGATCCTCGAGCGGATGGTCCCAGGCGGGCGCCTGCTCGGTCTCGATCGGGATCCGCTGGAACTGCCGCGCGCCGAGGCGCGGCTGCGGGAGGCCGGTTTCGCGGCCGACGTGTTCACGGCGCACCGCACGAACTTCGCCGGCCTGGCGCAGGTCGTGGCCAGCGCGTCCGCCGACGGCGTGGACCTCGTGCTGGCCGACCTCGGCGTCTCGTCGATGCAGATCGACAACCCCGCCCGCGGCTTCACCTTCAAGGACGCGGCGCCCCTCGACATGCGCATGAATCCGTTGCGCGGGCTGCCGGCGTCGGCGTGGCTGGCCCGCATGAGCGCGGCCGACCTGGCCACGGTGCTCGTCACGAACGCCGACGAGCCGCACGCCGAGGTGATTGCCGCGCGCGTTGCCGGGCAGGCGTTCGCCACCACGCGCGACTTCGCCGACGCGGTGCGGGCGGCCGTCGTGACGGCGCGTCCTCGGACGGCGGCGGAGGACGTCGAGCGATCCGTGCGCCGCGTGTTCCAGGCGGTGCGCATCGCGGTGAACGACGAGTTCGGCGCGCTCGACGCGCTGCTGCGCGCCCTGCCGCTCGTGCTGCGCCCCGGCGGCCGCGTCGCCATCCTCACGTTTCACTCGGGCGAGGATCGGCGCGTGAAGAAGGCGTTCCAGACCGGCGAGCGCGACGGCGTGTATGCCGAGGTCAGCGCCGCCGTGATCCGGGCCTCGGCCGAGGAGACCCGCGCGAACCCGCGGGCGTCATCCGCGAAGCTGCGCTGGGCGCGGCGCGCGTGACGCAGGCGAGGTGATGGGGCCGTGGCGCGCCCGGCAGGGATCGTGCCCGGTCGCGACGGCCCGAGACCGTCGCGGCGTGCCTGAGCCCGGCCGAGCGCAGGCACGGCCGGCAGGCCGTGGCGCGCCCGGCAGGGATCGAACCTGCGACCCCCGACTTAGAAGGTCGGTGCTCTATCCGACTGAGCTACGGGCGCGTTGGCGTCCATCGTAGCAGCCCTCGGCCTCAGAGTCCCATCGTGAGCGTCGCGATGACGTCGGCGGCTCCTCGACCTTCCCGGCCGGGTGCCGGGCGTTACTTCGCAAGACGCCCGTACTTCGCGAGCAGGGCGCGGAGCTGGTCGTGCGGCAGCGCGTAGGCGGTGTGGCCGTCGATGCCGGTCATGGTCGTCGCGGCCACGACCGCGTTCACGATCGCCTCTTCCGTGGCCTCGACGGTGGCATCGAAGAACGGCGTCAGATCGCCGTTCGGGAGCCAGGTGAGCGGCGTGACGCCGGTCTCCGCCGCGGCGCCGGGATTGGCCGTGGAGAACGCGAGGAAGATGTCGCCCGAGCCGTTCGAGGCCGTGCCGCCGAGCCGCGCGATCCCCATCGGCACACGGCGCGCGAGGCGTTCGAGTTGATGGGGCAGGAGCGGTGCGGTCGTCGCCACGACGACGATGATCGAGCCGTCGCGATCGGCCGGGGCGGGGGGCGTGCGCTGCCGCTCGGCGCCTCTGATCTCGCGTCCCACCGGCACACCGGCAATCGTCAGGCTCTCGCGCGTGCCGTAGTTGGCCTGCACGAGCACGCCGACGATGTCCGTGCCAACGACGCGGCTCGCCGTGCCGATGCCGCCCTTGAAGCCGTGCGCGACCATCCCCGTGCCGCCGCCGACGTTGCCTTCCGGCACCGGCCCGCCGCGCGCGGCGCTGAGCGCGTCGAACGTGTGCGCCTTCGTCACGTGCTGGCCCTGGCCGTCGTTCAGGAAGGCGTCGGAGGTCTCACCAACCACCGGCTGATGCCAGGGGATCGGCGTCTTCAGGACCTCGTGGAAGTAGCTGTTCACGGCGTCGCGCACGACACCCACGGAATACGTGCCCGTGATCATCACCGGGCCGCCGAGCACGCCGCCCTCGACCACCCACGGCGCGCCGGTCATCTCGCCGAAGCCGTTGCCGGCGAACCAGCCCGCGAACACCGGTGCCCACCGCTTGCCGCGCGGCCAGATGGCGGTGACGCCCGTGCGCACCGGTCCCTGGCCGACCACGAGCGCGCCGTCGCCGCGCACGAGCGTCGTGTGGCCCACTTCCACGCCGGGGACGTCGGTGATGGCGTTGAGCGGACCGGGCGTGCCGGTGAAGGGCACGCCGAGTGCCCGCGCGCGCGGCGTGGTCTGCCCGCTGAGCGCAGCCGCGGCCAACAGTACGCAGATCCCGCACAGCGCCCTGTCCCACTTGGCACGGAAGCGGCGCAAGGGGCGTGCCATTGGGGGCCGGGGCACTCAGTCGCTCGCGGTGCCGACGAAGCGGTCGGCCTCGTCGGCGAAGAGCACGTTGAAGCTCGTGAGCGAGCCGTAGCAGCCGGTGATGTAGCTCTGGATCTTGAGCTTCTGGTCGTCGGGCACGTCGGACGCGTTCAGCTGCTGTTCGAGCGTGCGCAGCCGGTTCCGCAGCATGACGATCTTGTGGAAGAACGTCTCGATCGGCCAGCTCTTCTCCTGCACGCCGGGTTTGCCGGGCCGGAGCACGAGATCGCCGCCGCGCCATTTCTCCGCGGGGGCCGCCGGCGTGAGGCCGGTCTCTTCGCGGATGATCCGGCGCAGCAGCGCCTCGAGGTTGACGTCGGACGGATCGCGCATGACGGGCTCCGAGATCTCGCGCTCGCTCACGAGCGGCAGCGCCGATGGCGCGGTCGACAGTGTGGCACGGGGCGCGCGCGGGGCCGACGCCACCACCGGCGCGCCGGGCACCGCCGTGCGTCCACCCCCGCGGAAGTTGTGTTCGCTGCGGCAGAAGTCGCAGGTGACGCGCAGCGGCTGGGCGTCGCCGTCCACCACGACGACCGTGTGGATGCGGTCGACGTGGCAGGCGCGGCAGTAGTCCTCGACGGTCTGTCCGGCCCGGAAGGCGCGCGTGGTCATGCCAGGCTACTTCAGGCTGGCGCCCACCTTCGAGAACTCGAGCATCTGCGCCGCGAGGTCCATCGGGTAGGTGATCGTCACATCCGTGATGGCGCCCGCGGCGTCGGTCACCGCGGTCAGTTTCGGCATGACGAAGCCGGAGTAGGAGGGCAGCTTCAGGCGATCGACCCGCGCCACCACTTCGTCGCGCAGCGTTGGCTCGAAGTGCACGCCGTGGGTCTCGAAGAGCGCCTTCGCGGCGGCGTAGTCGCCGGTGCCCTTGATGCGCTGCACCTCGCCGAGCAGCCGGCCCACACCCTCGCGGAACGCCTTCGCGTCGACCATCACGTAGAACGTCTTGCCGTCGCGCTGGCGCGTCTCGATGGCCCTGGTGTTGGCCATGAGCCAGCGCACGATCATCTGGCGGTTGCGCATGTGGTCTTCTTCGATCTGCGTGCCCTGCCGCATGCGGCGCAGCTGCACGAGCGCATTCTTCGTGTAGCTCTCGTACTCGGCCTGTACGATCTCGGCCTGATCCTCGGCCTTCAGGATGCCGAGTTCGGCCAGTTTCGGATCGGCGAGGAAATAGAGGCCCACCAGGTCGGCGCGGCCTTCCTCGAGGGCCGAGTACTGTTCCTTGAGCAGCGTCGCGGGATTGCCGCCGACTTTGTCGGACACCTTGCCGGAGGCGTGGCCGATGACCTCGTGCATGTTCGTGTGCAGCTCGCCGGCAAAGGCACTCCACTTGTCGGCGCGGGCGATTTCCTCGGGCGCCCACGCGAACTCCTTGCGGAACTCGGGCACGGTGGACTTGTCGTAGGCCTCGGTGACGTTCGAGAGCGACACCGACTTGCTGCCGTGTTCCTCGCGTACCTTCTGGTCGTTCGGCAGGTTGATGCCCACCGGCGTAATCGGTCCGGAGTCACCGGTTTCGACCACCACGTCGATGGCGGTGGCCGTGATGCCCTTCACGCCGGCCTTGCGGAACTCCGGCGCCCACGGCATGCGGTCTTCGAACCACTGCGCGTTCGTGGCCAGCTTCTCGATGTCCACCGTCTTCTGGCGGTTGACGTAGTAGACGAGCGATTCCCACGAGCCCTTCACGCCGCGAGCGTCGAGATAGACCTCGATGAAGCCGTTGATCGTGTCGACCGGCGAGGCCTTGTCGTTCACCCACGCGATGTCGTAGGCCTTGCGGTCGGCGTCTTCGCCGGTGCGATACCACTGCACCAGCTTCGCAAGCGCCTCCTTCATCGTCGGCGTGGCGAAGGCCTGCGCGGCTTCGAGGTGGCCGATGATGGCGCGGATCTGCGCGTCGTAGCGGCCACCCACCTTGTAGACCTCCTCGACCAGCCGGCCGTTCTCCTTCACGAGGCGCGAGTTGAGGCCGTGCTTCTCGGTGAAGCCCTTGAGGTCGGCCATCGAGACGCCGCGGTAGAGGTTGTTGGCGCTCGCCTGCAGGATGTCCTTCCCGCCCTCGGGCGTTTTCTGCGTGACCATCGGATCGACCGTCGCGTCGAAGAAGAGCGCACGCATGCGCGTCAGCATCTGGTCGAGCGATTCACCGGCACCCGTCGCGAACGTGGCGCCGTTCTTCGCCGCCTGCGCCGCCGCGGCGGCCAACGCCTCGGGCGTACAGGTGAGCACGAACTTGCGGGCCGTGAGGTTGTTGTAGGGGCCGGAGTTGAGCCACAGGAGCTTCGTGTAGCGCGTGATCTCGGCCAGCGCCGCCGGGTCGATGCCGGCGCTGTGCGTGACGATCTGTTCCATCACGCCGCGCATCGCGAGACCGTGCGCGTAGCGCTGGTCCCAGTAGATGTCGCGGCCGGCGATGGCCGCCTGTGTCAGGTGATAGACGAGGCGCTTCTCGTTGAGCGGCAGGTCCTTGAAGCCGTCGGCATAGAGCTGCACGACGGCCGCGTCATCCACCCGCTCGAGCAGATAGGTGCGCGCGGCCGGTGCGGTCGTGGCGGGCGCGGGTGCCGGGGCGGGCGTCTCCGCCGGCGACGAGCAGCCGGCAAGGGCG
>JBIKUN010000017.1:0-47780 GCA_044347565.1 Vicinamibacterales bacterium
CCGAGGCGGTGAAGGCGGTGATGAGGGCCACCACGAAGATCTCCTGGTGGGCGTCGAACGTGCGCCGGTAGAGCATTGCCAGGCGCCAGGCGTTCACGGCCTGAAAGGCGATCCACACCATGGCGAGCAGCGCGATGGCCTCGGCGGCGTGCTGCGTCGGGCCGTCCGCCAGGCCGCGGTCGCCAGGCCGGACCGAACGGCGGATGAGCACCGCCACGATGGCCGCGAAGACGAGGCTGAGCGCCACCTGCAGGCCGAACGGCAGGTAGACCAGCTCGACCGACTTGAAGGCGAACTGGCTCGGGTTGCCGTCGTCGAACCTGATCGGCACGAGGAGCGGCAGCCGGTCGTAGGTGTCGTGCAGGAAGGAGAACGTCGCGGTGGTGACGAGCGCGCTCATCCAGCCCGCAATGCGGGTGTATTCGGTGCAGCGAAGTGGGGCGCTGTTCATGATGGCGATGCATCGATGGACGCCGGCCGTCGATCGAATACATCGCCAAAGTGCTGCACGAAGCGTGCCTCGATCTCCGCCATCGGGATCTGCACGCCAATCTCACGTTCGAGCGAAGTTACGCCGTATTCCGCGATCCCGCAGGGAACAATCAGCTGAAAATACTCAAGGTCGGTCCAGACATTCAAGGCGATGCCGTGGCTCGTGATCCATCTCGAAATTCGAACGCCGAGGGCGCCGATTTTCTCGGGCGGGCGGGTTCCGGCGACGGCGGGATCAGCCGGCACACCGGGGTCCGCGGGCGCTGACGGCACACGCACCCAGGCCCCTGACTTGCCGGCGATGCGTCCGGCGGCGACGCCGTAGGAGCCGCAGACACGGATCATCACTTCTTCCAGGTCGCGCACGTACCGGTGCACGTCCCGGCGATCGGGGTCGAGGTCGATGATGGGATAGGCGACGAGCTGACCGGGCCCGTGATACGTGACATCGCCGCCGCGGCCGGTTTCCGAGACCTCGACGCCCATCGCCGCCAGGCGCTCGGGCGGCGCGAGGATGTGCCCGCGGCCGCCGTCGCCCTTCACGCCGAGCGTGAGCACGTGCGGGTGCTGCAGCAGGAGCAGCGTGTCGGGAATCGTGCCGGCCTTGCGCGCCTCGACGAGCGCCCGCTGCAGGGCCAGCGCCTCGGCATACGGCACGACGCCCAGACGACGCACGTCCAGCGTGCGTCGTGGGGCCGGGGACTCGGGGCTCGGGACCGGGGAGGGCATACGCCCGGGCCCTAGGCCTGCGCGGCGTCGAACTGCTCGATCGACTTCTTCAGGTCGGCGAGGAACTCGTCGGCGACAACACCGTCCACCAGGCGATGGTCGAAGCCGAGCGTGAGGTAGCCCATCATCCGGATGCCGATCATGTCGTCGATGACCACCGGCCGCTTCTCGATCGTGCCGACGCAGAGAATCGCGACCTGCGGCTGGTTGATGACCGGCAGCCCGAACTGCGCGCCGAGATTGCCAGGGTTGGTGATCGTGAACGTGCCGCCCTGCACTTCGTCGGGATTCAGCTTCTTGGCACGGGCGCGGTCGGCGACGTCCTGAATGGCGCGCGAGAGGCCGAGCAGGTTCTTCTCGTCGGCGCCCTTCACGACTGGCACGATAAGCCCGTGCTCGAGCGACACGGCGATGCCGAGATTCACCGAGCCGCGGTAGACGACGTTGTCGCCATCGATCGAGGCGTTCAGCACCGGATGCCGGCGCAGGCAGTCGGTCACCGCCCTGGCGATGAACGAGGTGAACGTGAGCTTCGCGCCCTGGCGTTCGTACTCGTCCTTCTTCGTCCGGCGGATCTGGTCGACGCGCGAGTAGTTCACCTCGAACACCGAGTAGACGTGCGGCGAGGTGTGCTTGCTGAACACCATGTGCTCGGCGATCTTCTTGCGCATCACCGACATCGGCTCGATGCGATCGCCGGCCATGCGCGCGACCGGGACCGGTGCACGAACCGGCGCCGCCGGCCTCGCCGTAGCTGCGGGAGCGGCGAAGGCGGAAGCCGCGCCAGCGGCGGAGGCGGATTCGATGAACTCGAGGATGTCGTGTTTGGTCACCCGGCCACCCGCGCCCGAGCCGCTGATGTGGCCGATGTCGACGCCGTGTTCCTTGGCGATGCGGCGCACGAGCGGCGATGAACGCTGCGCGCGGCCGTCCGCGGCCACCGTCGGGGCCGGCGAAGCCGGACTCGCCGTAGCCGCGTCAGCGGCGGAGGCGGAAGGTGCGGCAACTGGTGCCGGCGCAGCCGCGGCGGGCGCAGCCGCGGCCGGCGAAGCCGAGGGCTTCGAGCCAGCCTCGCCGATCGTGGCGACCACACTGTGGATCGGCACCGTCTCGCCTTCCTTGACGGCGATCTCGAGCAGCACGCCCGCGGTGGGCGACGGAATCTCGGCGTCCACCTTGTCGGTCGAGATCTCGAAGAGCGGCTCGTCGCGATCGACGGTATCGCCGACCTTCTTGATCCACCGGACGATCGTGCCCTCGGCAATTGACTCGCCCATTTGCGGCATAACTACAGGCGTGGACATCTCTCGGTTCCTCGCTGGATCACGCCTCGGAACCGGCCGGGGCTCGGGGCCCGGGGCTCGGGGCTCTGGATCCTCAGATATGAATCGCGGCGCCGTGGGCGGCGTGGGCGGCCTCGCCCATCGCCTCGGACATCGTCGGGTGCGCGTGAATCGTCTTCACGAGTTCCTCGACCGTGCACTCGAGGCGCAGCGCCAGCACGGCTTCGGCGATGAGCTCGGTGGCGCGCGGGCCGATGATGTGCACGCCGAGCACCTCGTCGTACTTCTTCTCGGCGACGATCTTCACGAAGCCGTCGGTTTCACCCGCCATGCGGGCACGCGCCAGGGCGCGGAAGGGGAAGCTGCCGATGCGCACGTCGTGGCCGGCGGCCTTCGCCTGCGCCTCGGTGAGGCCCACGCTGCCGATCTCGGGTTCGGTGTAGGTGCAGCGCGGCACGTGGTCGTAGTTGATGGGCGTCACCTCGTGGCCGGCGATCTTCTCGGCCAGCAGGATGCCTTCCATCGAGGAGACGTGCGCCAGCTGGTAGTGCGGGCCGCCCATCGTGATGACGTCGCCGATGGCCGACACGCCCGGCACGTTCGTCTGGAAGAGCGAATCCACCACGATGTAGCCGCGGTCCATCGTCAGGCCGATGGTCTCGACACCGAGCCCGTCGGTGACCGGGCCGCGGCCGGTGGCCACGAGCAGCATCTCGACGTTCAGCGTCTCGGTCTTGCCATCGGCCTTCTGCATCGTGATGTCCACGCCCCTGGCCGAAGCCTTGGCGCTCGTCACCTTGGTGCCGGTGTAGGTCTTGATGCCGCGCTTCTTGAAGGTGCGCTCGAGTTCGTTCGAGACCGCTTCGTCTTCCGCCGGCACGAGCTTCGGCATGAGCTCGATGATCGTGACTTCGCTGCCATAGCTCTTGAAGATCGACGCGAACTCCACGCCCACCGCGCCACTGCCCATGATGGCGATCGACTTCGGCACGTGGCCGAGGTGAATGGCGTGGTCGCTGAAGATGATCTGCGTGCCGTCCACGTCGATGCCGGGAATCGACCGCGGCGCCGACCCGGTGGCGAGCACGAGCTGCTTGGTGGCGGTGACGGTCTCGGTGCCGCCGGCGTGCAGGGCCACCTCGAGCGTCTTCGGCGACGTGATGCGCGCCGTGCCCTTGATCCACTCGATCTTGTGCTTCTTGAACAGCGACTCGATGCCGCCGGTGAGCCCGGTGATCATCTTGTCCTTGCGGGCGTGCACGGCCGGCATGTCGATGCCCACCTTGCCGCCGTCGACGCCGGTGAGGCCCCATTCCTTCGCCGACTGCGCGACCTTGAGCGCATGGGCGTGTTCGAGCAGCGCCTTGGTGGGGATGCAGCCCCAGATGAGGCAGGTCCCGCCGAGGGCCTTCTGCCGCTCCACGACCGCCACCGTGAGGCCGAGCTGCGCGGCACGAATCGCCGCCACGTACCCGCCAGTGCCGGCCCCCACCACTACGACGTCGAATTCGCTCGCCACGCTTGTCTCCTGATCGCCGCTGCGCTGCGGCCGCCGCGGCCGAAGGTCACGCCGTCGCAGCGAAGCCGCGAAGGCGGAATAGCTCCCCACTCTCGCCCGGATGCGGGCAGGCCGTCAACACACGGCCGGTGACAATCTCATCGGCGCATGCACGTCATCGCTTGACGCTCGTGAGCGGCACGAACTGCGTACCGGGCGGCGTTTTCGGCGGCGCCGTGGGGTCGGGCAGCGCCCGGTCGACACGCGCCTTGAGCTCGCCGTGCTCGAACTTGAGCTGCCAGAACATCGCCGTCACGTCGCGCACCTGCCGCGCGGCGCGCCGCGCCACCACCCAGCTCGCCGCCGCCACGAGCGCCGCTGCCGCCGCCACGATCCACGCCCAGGACATCGTCTGTGCTCCCGGTCCCAAGTATGCCCGCCACGGCGCCCCGCCGCGAGGAGTCTTATACTGGCCGCGACCGTCGCCCTCATGCCCCCTGCCCGCAAGACCGTCATGGTGGTCGACTCCGACGAGTCGAGCCGCGAGCGCCTCGCGCAGATCCTGCGCCGCGATCACCGCGTGCTGCGCGCCGGGTCGGCCGAGGCCGGGCTCAGCCTCATCGGGAAGGACGGCGTGGACGTCGTCCTCGCCGATCACTCGCTGCCCGGCGTGAGCGGCCTCGACTTCCTGCGCATCGTGCGCGAGAACTACCCGCTCGCCGAGTTCGTGATGCTCGGCCAGGAGGCCGACGTCGACGCCGCGGTCGCCGCCGTGAAGCTCGGCGCGTATCACTACCTCGTGAAGTCGGCGGTGCCCGACGCCGTGCAGTCGATCGTGGCCCACGCCTCGGAGCGGCAGGACCTGAACCGCAGGGTCATGGCCCTCTCGGACGAGGTGAAGGACCAGAGCGGCGATCGCGAGTTCGTCTCGGGCCCGAGCCCGGCCATCCGCGAAGTACTCGACAGGGTGCACAAGGTGGCGACCCTGGACACCAACGTGCTCATTCAGGGGGAGAGCGGCACCGGCAAGGAACTGGTCGCCCGCATGATCCATCGCCACTCCGAAACTCCCGACGGTCCGTTCATCGCCGTCAACCTGGCGGCGATCCCCCGCGACCTGGTCGAGAGCACGCTGTTCGGCCACGAGAAGGGCGCCTTCACTGGCGCCGTCCGCCAGCAGATCGGCAAGTTCGAACTGGCGCACGGCGGCACGCTCTTCCTCGACGAGGTCGGCGAGCTGAAAGTTGATCTGCAGGCCAAGCTGCTGCGCGCGATTCAGGAGAGCGAGGTCGAACGGGTGGGCGGCGACAAGCCCCTCAAGGTGCAGTTCCGGCTGGTCTCGGCGACCAATGTCGATCTCGAACGGGCGGTGAAGGAGGGCGCGTTCCGCGACGACCTCTACTGGCGCCTGAAGGTGATTCCGATTCGCATGCCGCCGCTGCGCGAGCGGGCGGAGGATCTGCCGGAGCTCGTGCGATTCTTCCTGGCGCGCTACAACACGCGCTTCCGCAAGAACGTGCAGGGACTCTCGACCTCGACCCTGCAGATGCTGCAGCACTACTGGTGGCCGGGCAACATCCGCGAACTCGAGAACCTGATCGAACGCCTCGTGGCCACCTGCGACCACGACTGGATCACCGACGGTGATCTGCCGTTCGAACTGCAGGTCGCCGACATCGACCGCGCCGGCACGACCAACCTGCTCGAGCGCGCCCTCACGACCTTCGAGCGCAACTACATCACCCGCGCGCTCGAACGCAGTCGCTGGAACGTGACGCAGACGGCCAAGTACCTCGGCATTCCGCTGAGCACGCTGAAGTTCAAGCTGGACCGGCTGGAGATCAAGGACCTCGCGCGCAGGATTCGCGGCGGGGCGTAGCGGGAGGACGCGGCGGAGAAGTGCGGCACGACGGGAACCGGGTGGTTCCCGTCGGCGCGTCACCCGGGGGGGCGGGCGGAAATGCTTCCAGCTACTTGCGGGGCAGGACGGCGTCCTTGAGCTGCTTCACGATGCGCGCCTTCACAACCGTCTTCGCCGGGATCTTGATCGGCTCACCGGTGGCCGGGTTGCGGCCCATCCGCGCCTTGCGCTTCTGCACGACGAGCTTCACCATGCCGGGCACGACGAACTCGCCCGAGCGCTTCAGTTCCTTCTCGCCAAGCGCCGTCAGCTCGTCGAACAGCTCCCGCACCTGCGTCCGCTTCAACTCGAACTTCTCGGAAAAATGCGAGAAGAGCTCCGACTTGCCCATCCTGCGCGCTTCAGCCATCGTGTCCCCCTCCAGAAAGCCTGTGGAAATCGCGGTAATGCTAGCGCCCACGTCATGACGTGTCAACGAACGCGCCGCGCCTCCCGGGGCGCCCCTCCAAGCGAATGCTAAGATCGACGGCATGTCAAGCGCGCCGCCCCTCGAGACCTTCCCCAACCCCCGCCCCGGGCGCGACTTCGAGATCGCGATCGCGTGTCCCGAGTTCACCTCGATGTGCCCGAAGACGGGACTCCCCGACTTCGGCACGATCACGATCCGCTACGTGCCGGACGCGACCTGCCTCGAACTGAAGGCGCTCAAGTATTACCTGCTGGCGTTCCGCAATCAGGGGATTTTCTACGAGGCGGCCACCAACCGGATCCTCGACGACCTGGTGGCGGCCTGCCAGCCGCGGCGGATGACCGTCGTCGGCGACTTCGCGGCACGCGGCGGCATCACTGCAAAGGTGACCGTCGAGTACGTGAACGCCTGAGCGCCGGCGGCGCGGCGGGCCGTCAGGCCGCGGCCACCGCGCGCGACACCATCGCCCGGGCGAAGGTGTCGAGTTCGGCGCGCAGAGCGCCCGGCCGCAGCGTCGAGAGCGGCACGCCGGCATTGAGCGCCGCCGCCACCGTGCGGTAGTCACTCGTGAAGCGGTGATCGATGTTGCGGCCGAGCGCCACTTCGATCTCGCGCAGCGGCACCACTTCCATCTCCGACGTGCGGTTCAGCACGTAGCGCACCCGGTCTTCCGGCACGCCGGCCAGCCGCACGAGGTCGCGCAGGCGCTGCAGGTTGCGCAGGCACGGCAGATCCGGATTGGCGACGAAGTGCACTTCGTCAGACACGTACAGCGCCGCCGCCGTACACGGGCTGAGCGCGCTGCCGGCGTCGACGACCACGTAGTCGTAGGTGCGGCGCAGCGTGTCGATTGCGTGCTCCACGTCGGCGGCGTCGGCCGCGCCGGGCCGCCCGTAGTCGGCCGCCCCCGGCAGCACGTCGATGCCGCAGTCGTGCCGGGCGAGCAGGCCGGGGATGACGTGCGGCTCGAGCCACGTCAGCTGGTCCAGCAGATCGAGCAGCGTGAACTTCGAGCGCACGCCGAGGAACAGTCCGACGTCACCAGTGCCCGGCTTCAGATCGACCACGACGGTCGGCATGCCCGACACACGGCGCAGCTCCGCGGCGCAGTTCACCGCGAGCGTCGTCGTGCCGGTTCCACCCTTCGTGCCGAGGAACGACACCACCATGCCGGGCCTCCGAGGCAATGGGTGTGCCACGACGCGGCAACCGGCGCCACACGGCGTTTTGCGTGCCACTGCACGGGACGCCGTGCCCGACATGGTCAGTCGCGGATATCCGTTTCGTCAGGCCCGCGACCATTCTTGCGTGCGCGGCGTGCGGCGCTGGCCACCGCGCGCCACGAATCGGCGCGATTTCACGGGCCGACGCGGAGAGGCAGACGGATTGCTGTGACGTGTCGGCGGGTAGCCTCCATATGTCATCCAAGCGTCCGTCCACGAAGACCAGTTCGACCACCGACGAATGGAAGCTCACCGATGAGTGGGGCATCTACGATCCGGAGAAGGCGGGCATCCCGGCGCTCTTCGCGCGGCTCGGCCGGCCGATCCTGCGCGCCGCGCCGACCAGCTCGCGCCAGGAACGCCGCCGGGCGCCTCGTCCTGCACGCTCGACGGAAGGCATCGGCCCCGCCCTGGCTGAAGCGCGCCGCCGCGCCGGCTACGACGCGCCGGAAGACGGTCTCGAGCCTCCGCTCGTCGAAGGCAACCCGGCGCGGGCCATGCGGCTGGCGCTGCGAGCGCAGGCCGCGGTGAACGCGATGGGCACGCCCGCCGCCGAGCCGTTCGTGCCGCCGCCGGCGCCACCGGTGCCGCATCCGCCGGTCCAGGCACGCGTGACCGTCGTGCCCGACGCCGACGCGCACGAGACGCCGGCGCCGAAGAAGCGGATGGCGAAGCGCGCGGTGCAGGCCCGCACCGCGAGCGACGCGCCGACGCGCCACATCGTGCCGGCGCCAGAGGCGCCCGCCGCTCCGAAGGCGCGCACGCGCAAGGCCCCGGCGAAGGCGCGGACGCGTCAGGCGGTGCCCGTCGTCGAACCGGTGGCGCCCCTCACTGCCGCACCGGTGCCCGAAGCGGCGCCGGAGTCGAAGCCGCACGTGCCGCCGGCGCCGTCACCTCGGCGGCCGCGCGGGCCGGTGCCGCTCGCGGCGTGGGCACACGCGGTGGCCGATCAGCTGAAGGCCGAACCGCGGCGCGCCGACAAGCGCGGGTTCTGGCGCGGCATCTTCCGCATGCCGGCCGAAGTCGCACTCGTCGAGTACGCGCATGGCGCGAAGATCCACCGCCTGCGCATCGAAGCCGGCGGCGAACACCTCACCGACTTCATCGAGCCGGCGCACCAGCTGCCCACGCCGTGAGCACGGCGTAGAGCGTCGCCAGCACCGGCGTCGGAAGCCCATGCGCCGCCGCGCGCCGCAGCGCCGCGCCATGCAGCGCCTCGACCTCGATCCGCCTGCCGGCCTCGAGGTCGATGAGCAGCGACGAGCGCGTCGTAGGCGGAATGCCGTCCATGTAGGCGGCGAGCGTCTCGAACCGGTCGGCCGAAATCGTCACGCCCTCGGCCGCCGCGATCGCCGCCACCTCACGGGCCGCCGCGTAGAACATCTCGCGCACGTGCGGACGCTGCCAGATCGGGCCGATCGGCAGGCGCGCGCCGCCGGTGAAGCCGGCAAAGGGCGCGAGGTAGACGAACTTGTCCCAGATGGGCACGCGCGCATCCGCGACCGGCGTGACCTGGATGTCGGCCGGACGCATCACGTCGGCAATCGCGGCCACGCGCGGTGAGATCGCCTGCCGGTCGCCGAACGCCTCGCCGAAGATGATCGAACGGTGCGTGCCGGTCTGCGTGATGACGCCGGGCGCGGTCACCGCGGTGGCCACGTAGGTCGTGCCGCCGAGCACGCGCGACGCCCCCACCGCCGCCGCGATGTCGTCCGCGGAATCGACACCGTTCTGCAGCGTGAGCACCGACGTGTGCGGCCCGACGAGCGGCGTGATGAGGGGAATCGCCGACGAGTTGTCGTAGGTCTTCACGGCGAAGATGACGAGATCCGCCGGGCCAATGTCGCGGGGTTCGGCGCTCGCCGTGACACGCGCCACGATGTCACCGAGCGCGGGGCTCTTCACCTGCAGCCCGTCGCGGCGGATGGCCTCGAGGTGCGCGCCGCGGGCCACGACCGCCACGTCCTGTCCGGCCCGGGCGAGCCGGGCCCCGAAATAGCCGCCGACGGCCCCTGCTCCCACAATCGCGATTCGCATGCACCACTCCGTCACGGCCGCGCCGGCAGGGCGCGGCCGGTCTCGGGTTCTATCACAGCCGGGGCGGCCGGTGGCCGGCGCGCGAACCAGCCTCACGCCGGCGCCGTCTAACCGGAAGCCACCGTCGGCCCGTTCGTCCCTGGAGAGTCCCGTGCGTCTGTGGGTCGTGACCTGTCTGCTCGCCGCCCTGCCCTCCTTCACGGCTGCCCAACCCGCCGCGCGGCCGCCCACCGATCTCGATCGCCTGATGGAGGACGTGGTCAGGCGCCGCGACGACAACTGGAAGAAGCTCCAGCAGTACATCCTCACCGAGCGGCAGAAGGTCACGGTGACCGGCCCGGACGGGCAGCGCCTCTTCGGCGCGGCGCACGACTACCAGTGGTTCGTGAAGGACGGCTTCTTCATCCGCAGTCCGCTCACCGCCAATGGCGTGACCATTGACGAGGGCGAACGGCGGCGCTACGAGGACCACTACCTCACCCGCATGAAGGAACGCGACGCCCGCAAGGCGAAGCGTGATGCGGAGAAGGGCCTGCCGCCGGCGCCCACCTCCACCGAGGCGGTGGGCGATCTGCTGAGCCAGCAGGCCGAGCCGTCCTTCGTCTCGGCCGCCTACTTCCTCGAGTTCACGTTCGAACCGGGACGCTACGCCCTGGCCGGGCGCGAACTGCTCGACGGCCGCGAGGTGCTGCGCATCGAGTACCACCCGACGCGCCTCTTCAGCGACGACGAAGAGGTGACGGTCGGGGTGGACTCGAAGGGCGCGAGCGTCAGCCGGAACGAACGCGAAGCGCGGCGCGAGCGGCGGCGGAGCCAGCAGGACCGTGACGAAGACGCGCGCATCGAACGGCAGATGAACAAGACGGCGCTCATCACGCTGTGGGTGCTGCGCGACGAGCAGCAGATCGTGCGCTACGTGTTCGACAACGTCGACTGGGGCTTCCTGCCCGGCCGGAGCCTGCTGCGGTTCGACGACCTCACGGCGTCGATGCGCATGCACGAAGCCTTCCCCGGCATCTGGCTGCCGCAGGCGATTGCCGCCCGCCTGCGCGTCGCGACGGCGCTCGGCCGCACCGGGGCGAGCTACGATGTGACCTACAGTGATTACCGTCAGGCCGGCGTCACGGTGCGCGTGAAATGACGCGCCCCGTCCTGATCCTCGCCGCATGTCTGCTGCTCGCCGCCGGCCGCGCCGGCGCGCAGCCGGTCACGGCGCCGATCGTCGAGATCCGCATTCACGGCAATCATTCGACGCCGGATGCCGACGTGCTGGCGCTCTCAGGCCTCGCCGTGGGGCAGCCGGCCAGCGACGATGTGCTCGAGGCGGCCCGCGCCCGCGTCGAGGCGAGCGGCCGTTTCGAGGCGGTCACGGTGCGCCGCCTGGAACGTTCGATCGACACGCCCAATGACTTCATGGTGCTCGTCGAGATCACCGAACGACCTGGCGTGTCAGCCGACAAGCTCACGCCCGGCTGGGTCACGCGGCTCACGAGCGAACGCATGTGGGTGCCGGTCGTGCGCTACGACGAAGGCTATGGCATGACCTACGGCCTGCAGACGGCGCTCGACGGCGTCTTTGGCGGCACGAGCCAGCTCGCCGTGCCGGCCACCTGGGGCGGCGAGCGGCGCATCGGCGTCGAAGGCACGCGCTCGTTCGACGGCCGCGGGGTGTCGCGCGTGCAGGCCGGCGCGGACCTGCGGCGCACCGAACACCCGGCGTTCGACGTCGTGGAGGAGCGGTCGCGGGTTTTCGGCCGGCTCGAGGGCGCGCTGGCGACCTCGACACGCGTCGGCGTGGAGGCGGCGCGCGACCGCGTGCGGTTCGACGGCGCGCGGGACGACGTCACCCGGCTCACCGCGGACCTCATGGTCGACACGCGCGTGGACCCGGCTTTCCCGAGGAACGCCGTGTGGGGCCGCGCTGCCGTCGAGCGGCTGGATGTCGTGACCGGGGTGCGTCGCCGCCTGCGCGCGGACGCCTCGGCCGCGCTCGGCCTGCCCTTCGGCACCGCGGTTACCGTGCGCGGATTCATCACCTCGGCCGACGGCGCGCTGCCGCGCTACGAGCAGACGATGATCGGCGGCGGTCTGGCGACACGCGGCTACCGGCGCGGCTACCGCGTGGGCGACAACGCCGCCGGCGCCTCGGTGTCGCTCGCCTACCCGTTCGGCTCGCCCCTCGCGATCGTGCGTCACGGCGTGCGCACGTTCGTGGACTGGGGCGCCACCTACGACGCCGGCACGAAGGTGGGCGACGCGACGTTCGACCGCGGCGTCGGCGTGGGCTGGTTCGCAAACCTGATGGCCGTGAACGCCTACGTGGACGTCGGCCGGGCGCGCGGCGGCGACTGGCGCGTGCACGTCAGGTTCGGCACCGGGTTCTAGAGCACGTATCGCCTCAGCGCCTGCGCCACGCCCGCCTCGGAGTTGGGCGCGGTCACCGGCAGGCCCAGGGCGAGCACTTCGGGCTCGGCATTGCCCATCACCACGGCCGTGCCGGCCCAGCGCAGCATGTCCACGTCGTTGTGGTTGTCGCCGATGGCGAAGACCTCGTGGCGCGCCACGCCGAGGTGCCGGGCGATGTCGGCGAGCGCCGGGCCCTTGGTGGCGCCGGCGGCGTTCACGTCCACGAGCGTGAAGTCACGCCGGGGATACGACGTGACCGAGACGGCCATCGCGTGCTGCGCGTCCACGGTACCGATGGCGGCCACGACCTCCGACATCTCGCGCGTGCCGCCGTTGAAGGCCACCTGCACGGGCGGATCCTCGTCGAGCGCCGTCTCGAGGTCGTCGACGGCACGGACGAGGTGGCGGATGCGCTCGTAGTAGCCGCGGCGGTTCGGCGGTTCCCACGACAGGCGATCGAACACCGTCTGCCCTGCGCCGTCGCGGTCGAACTGCATCAGGGTAGAGGCGCGCCACGGACGCGTCGCCTCGAGCACGCGCCGCGCCGTGTCGGGGGCCAGATGCCGCACGGCCAGCGTGCCGCCGCCGCGCACGCGCGCCACCGCGCCGTTGTAGGCGATGAGCGTCAGTGGATCGGGCAGCGCCTCGACGGCCTGGAGCGCGAACGGATAACTCCGTCCGGTGACGACGACCAGATGCACGCCCTGGCGGGCCGCGGCGGCGAGCGCCGCGAGGTTCTCGGCCGGCACGTGCCCGTGCTCGTCGAGCAGCGTGCCGTCGAGGTCGAGCGCGACGAGACGAATCACCCGTTGATGCGCTTCACGAATGCCTGATACGCGTCTGGGTGATGCGACTGCATGTAGGCTGCGAAATCCGCGCCCACACGCTCCAGGTTGGCCATGTAGGACGGGTCCTTGTAGGCCTCGCGGATCCCCGGCAGCACCACGCGCATTCGCTCGAAGACGAGCAGCAGCTCGCGGCCGCTCTGGAAGAACAGCTCCTTGTTGAGCACGCCGGTGACGATGAACGACGCCACCATGTCCCAATAGGAGATGACCATGCGGTACGAGGCGTTTTCGGGGCTGCCCGGGGGCACGAGCGTGGCCAGATCTTCCCACTGTTTCGGCCGGAAACTGGCCGTGAACCAGGCCCGGGCCTCGCGCATGCGCTCGTCGCGGCGCATCTCGTAGAGCCTCAGGATGAGGTTCGCATCGTCGTATGTGGGTCTCGATACCATGCCGTCGCCTCGGGAAGATGTAGACAGTGCCGATACAATAGTCGAGATATGAATCCGTGGGACGAGATTAGCGGCGCCAACGCCGGTTACGTACTCGAACTCTACGAGCGTTACCAGAGCGACCCCGGCTCCGTCGACGATGAGACCCGTGCGGCCTTCCGCACCTGGACGCCGCCGCCGGTCAGCACCGCGGCGCCTGCCGCCGGCGCGGCCACCGCGACGAGTGACGTCAACGCGGCCATCGCCGCCGTGACACTGGCCGAGTCGATCCGCCGCTACGGCCATCTGGCCGCGGCGCTCGACCCGATCGGCTTCAACCGCCCGGTGGGGGATCCGTCGCTGCACCCGCAGTCGCACGGCCTCACGACCGACACCCTGAAGGCGCTGCCGGCGAGCATCGTCGGCGGGCCCGTCGCCGCCGGCGCGGCACACGCATTCGAGGCCATCGAGCGGCTGCGTGCCATCTACTGCGCGACGAGCGGCCACGACTTCGCGCAGGTGTTCGTGCCCGACGAACGCGTGTGGCTGCGCGAGGCCGTGGAGGCGCGGCGCTTCCGCCCGCCCACCGACCCTATCGACGGCCGCGAACTGCTCGACCGCATCACGCAGGTTGAGGTGTTCGAGCGCTTCCTGCAGCGTACGTTCCCCGGCAAGACACGCTTCTCGATCGAAGGCCTCGACCTGATGATCCCGGTGCTCGACGAGATCATCGCCGACGCCGCCGCCTCGGGCGTGAAGCACGTGCTCATCGCCATGGCCCACCGCGGCCGCCTGAACGTGCTGGCGCACGTGATGCGCAAGCCGTATCCGCAGATCCTGGCGGAGTTCAAGGACCCGCTCTTCCCGCGCAGTGGTATCGACCTCGGCTGGATGGGCGATGTGAAGTACCACGCCGGCGCGCGCGTGGAACATCCCGACCGCCCGCAGACGCTCGTCATCTCGATGCCGCCCAACCCGAGCCACCTCGAGGCGGTCGATCCGCTGCTCGTCGGCATGGCCCGCGCGGCCGCGACGTCCACGAGCGCCCCCGGCGCGCCGGTGCTCAAGCCGCAGGAAGTGCTCGGCATCCTCATCCACGGCGATGCCGCGTTCCCCGGCCAGGGCATCGTCGCCGAAACGCTCAACCTGTCGCGCCTCACCGGCTGGAACGTCGGCGGCACGATCCATGTCATCGCCAACAACCAGCTCGGCTTCACCGCCGACCCGCACGAGTCGTTCTCGACCAGCTACGCGAGCGGCCTCGCGCGCGGCTTCAAGATTCCGATCGTGCACGTGAACGCCGACGACCCGGCGGCCTGCATCGAAGCGGCGCGGCTCTCGTGGGCCTACCGTCAGCGCTTCCAGCTCGACTTCCTGATCGATCTCGTCGGCTACCGCCGGCACGGGCACAACGAGGGCGACGAGCCGGCCTTCACGCAGCCGCAGCTCTACCAGCGCGTGAGCGAACATCCGACCGTGCGCCAGCAGTACGCCGAGGCGCTCGTGGCAAGCGGCGCCGTGCCGGCCACGCTCCCGGCCGAACTGGTCGCGAAACACGGCGCGGTGATGGAAGCCGCCTACGCCGGCCTGAAGCCGGAAGAACACTACATCCCGGAAGTGCCGGTCGTGCCGCCGAGCGGCGCCGCCGCGCGCGTGGTCACCGCCGTGCCGCTCGAACGCCTGGTGGCGCTGAACGACGCGCTGTCGCAGGTGCCGGCCGGCTTCACCGTGCACAAGAAGCTCGAACGCGGCCGCGAGCGCAAGAAGGGCATGCTCGCGACGCCCGACGAGCCGACGATCGACTGGTCGGCGGCCGAAGAGCTGGCGCTCGCCTCGGCGCTCGCCGACGGCATCCCGGTGCGATTCACCGGTGAAGACGTGGAACGCGGCACTTTCAGTCACCGCCACGCGGTACTGCACGACGCGGTGAGCGGCGACAGACACGTGCCGCTGCAGGCGCTGCCGCAGTCGAAGGCGGCCTTCGAGATCCACAACAGCGCGCTCTCGGAACTGGCCGTCCTCGGCTTCGAACTCGGCTACAACCTGCAGGAGCCGAAGCGGCTCGTGCTGTGGGAAGCGCAGTACGGCGACTTCATCAACGGCGCGCAGACGATCCTCGACGAATACCTGATGTCGGGCCGCGCCAAGTGGGGCATGGCGCCATCGGTCGTGCTGCTGCTGCCGCACGGCTACGAGGGCCAGGGCCCGGATCACTCGAGCGCGCGCGTCGAGCGGTTCCTGCAGCTCGCCGCCGACACCAACGTGCGGATCGTGAACTGCACGACGGCCGCGCAGTACTTCCACGTGCTGCGGCGCCAGGCGCTGCTGCTCGACACCGACCCGCTGCCGCTCATCATCCTCACGCCGAAGAGCCTGCTGCGGCACCCGATGGTGGCCTCGCCGGCGCGCGAACTCGCTGAAGGCCGCTTCCAGAAGGTCATCGACGATGCCGTCACGGCCAAGGCGGCATCGAAGGTGAAGCGCCTCGTGCTCTGCAGCGGCAAGGTCTACGTCGACCTCGTCTCGAGCGAGGCCCGCAAGGCGAGCAGCAGCGTGGCCATCGCCCGCGTCGAACAGCTCTATCCGTTCCCGGCCGACCAGGTGCGCGCGCTCTTCGAGCGCTACACGAAGCTCAAGGAAGTCTGCTGGGTACAGGAAGAGCCGGAGAACATGGGTGGCTGGGACTTCGTCCGCGGCGAGCTCGAGCGGCTCATCGACGGCCGCTGGCCGCTGCGCTACGTGGGCCGCGTCCGCAACTCGAGCCCGTCGGAGGGCTCGGCGGCGTGGCATCAGGTCAATCAGCGGGCGCTCGTCGCCCAGGCCTTCGAAGACAAGGCCGACGTGCCCGACGCCACGCGCGTCGTCGCCAAGCAGGTTTAAGGGGTCATCGTGGTGAACATCGTTGTTCCGGAACTGGGTGAGTCGGTGGTGGAAGCGCGCATCGCGCGCTGGCTCAAGAAGGAAGGTGACCAGGTCGCCCTGGGCGAGGCGCTCGTCGAGCTCGAAACCGAGAAGATCGACCTCGAGGTGAGCGCCGATCGCGCCGGCCTGCTCACGAGCATCAAGCACCCCGAAGGCGCCGACGTGAAGGTGGGCGAGGTGCTGGCACTGCTCGACCCGTCGAAGGCCGCCGTCCCGGCGGCTCCGGCGGCCACACCCGCGGCGGCTCCGGCGGCCGCGGCCGAGATGGCCGCGCCGAAGGCGACACCCGCCGCGAAGAACGTGGCGAAGGAACACGCCGTGAGCCTCGCCGCGGTACCCGCGTCGGGTTCGCGCGTGACCAAGCAGGACGTCCGCGAGTTCGTCGCCGCGAGCGCGGCGCCGCCCGCGGCCGCCAAGGCGGCACCCGCACCGGCACCCGCACCGGCGCCCGCGCCGCGCCCGGCGCCCGCCGCGCCCGGCGCCCGCACCGAAGAGCGCGTGCGCATGACCAAGCGCCGCGCCACCATCGCCCGCCGCCTCGTCGAGGCGCAGCGCACGGCTGCCATGCTCACCACCTTCAACGAGGTGGACATGACGGCGGTGATGGACATCCGCGCCCGCCGCAAGGAGGCCTTCACGAAGAAGCACGGCGTGAACCTCGGCCTGACGTCGTTCTTCGTGAAGGCGGTCATCGGCGCGCTCAAGGCCTTCCCCGCCATCAACGCGGAAATCCAGGGCGACGAGATCGTCTACAAGCACTACTACGACATCGGCATGGCGGTGGGCGCCGAAGGCGGCCTCGTGGTGCCGGTGCTGCGCGATGCCGATCGCATGGGTTTTGCCGACATCGAACTCGGCATCCGCGATTTCGCCGCCCGCGCGAACAACGGCTCGCTGACCCTCGAAGACCTGAAGGGCGGCACCTTCACCATCACCAACGGCGGCGTCTTCGGCTCGATGATGAGCACGCCCATCCTCAATCCGCCGCAGGTGGGCATCCTCGGCCTGCACAAGATCGCCGACCGCGCCGTGCCGGTGAACGGGCAGGTGGTCATCCGCCCGATGATGTACCTCGCCCTCAGCTACGACCACCGGATCGTCGACGGCCGCGAGGCCGTGCAGTTCCTGGTCAAGGTGAAGGACTTCATCGAGGATCCGGCCTGGCTGCTCATCGAGGGCTAGCAGGATTGCAGTAAAATCGCCGGACCTTCTCAGAGGATCCGGACCCGTGGAACCCAGCGCGACGATACTGCTGCACGCATGGCGAGGCGGTGAGGCGACGGCACTCGATCGCCTCCTGCCGCTCGTCTACGACGAGCTCGCCCGCATCGCGCGTGGCGCGCTCAGATCCGAGCGCGCCGACCACACGCTGCAGACGCGCGCGCTCGTGCATGAGGCCTACATCCGGCTCATCGACGCCGACGTGTCGTGGCAGGACAAGGCCCATTTCATGGCCGTGGCCGCCCGCACGATGCGGCGTGTGCTCGTGGACCACGCCCGCAGCCGCCGGCGCCAGAAGCGCGGCGGCGGCGCGGTGAAGGTGGAGCTGGAGGACATCGCCGCGGTGGTCGCCGCGCCCTCGCTCGACGTGCTCGATCTGCACGACGTCCTCGAACGCCTGGCCGCCTTCGACGCCCGCAAGGCCAGCATCGTGGAACTGCACTTCTTCGGGGGCCTGAGCTACGACGAGACGGCGGAAGCCGTCGGCGTCTCGGCCGCCACCGTGGACCGCGAGCTGCGGATGGCCAAGGCGTGGCTGCGCCACGAACTGACGGCCAGGGGCAGCGCGGCCACCGAGTGACGGGCGGCGCCAGGGAGCGTCGATGACACCGGAGCGCTGGGCGGCGGCACAGGAGCTGTTCGAGGCGGCGCTCGCGCAGCCCGACGAGGCGCGCGCCGCCTGGGTCGATGGCGCGGCCGCCGATGCCGGGCTCGCGGCGCTCGTGCGCGGCATGCTCGAGGCCGACGCCGTCGAGCGCGCCGGCGAGCCGCTCGATGCCGTCGTCAGGAAGGCGATGGTCGAGACGGCCAACGCGCCGCGCCCCGCCCCCGACCGCCTCGGCCCCTACAAGATCGTACGCATGCTCGGCGAGGGCGGCATGGGCGCCGTCTATCTCGCCGAACGCGACGACGACGAGTTCCTGCAGCAGGTCGCCATCAAGGTGGCGCGCGGCCTGCTCGATCCGGAACGGGTGCGGCAGTTCCGCACCGAACGCCAGATTCTCGCCTGGCTCGAACATCCGAACATCGCCCGCCTGCTCGATGGCGGCACGACCGCCGACGGCCTGCCCTACCTCGTGATGGAATACATCGAGGGGCAGCCGGTCGATGCCTACTGCAACACGGCGCGGCTCGACGTCGCGGCGCGGCTGCGTCTCTTCCTCGACGTCTGCGACGCGGTGAGCCACGCCCACCGCAGCCTCATCGTGCACCGCGACATCAAGCCGAGCAACATCCTGGTGACCGACGACGGCGTGCCGAAGCTGCTCGACTTCGGCATCGCGCGGCTCGCCCTCGAAGGCGCGCCGGATGCCGCGGCCGGCGGCGCCGGGCCGCACCGCATGATGACGCCGTACTACGCGAGTCCCGAGGTGGTGCGCGGCGGCCAGGTCACGACCGCCGCCGACGTCTACGCGCTCGGCGTGCTGCTGCACGAGCTGCTCACCGGCACGCGGCCGCTGCGCTTCCACACGATGACGAGCGAGGAAGTCGAGCGCGTCGTGTGTCACGTCGATCCGCGGCCGCCGAGTCTTGCCGCGCGCGACACCGACGGCCAGGGACCGCCGCCGGTCGACCGCGCCGCCGAGCGGCAGACCACGCCCGACGCGCTGGCCGCGCGCCTCGCCGGCGATCTCGACGCCATCGTCGCCCGCGCGCTGCACAAGGAACCGGCGCAGCGCTACGCCTCGGTCGAGACGCTCGCTACCGACATCCGCGCCGCCCTCGAGCACCGGCCGATCTCGGCGCGTCCGCAGACATGGCGCTACGTGGCCGGCCGCTTCGTCGGCCGCTACCGCTGGGCGACGGCGGCGGCCATGATCGCGGCCGTGGCGGTGAGCGCGGCGGCGGTGATCTTCTCGGTGCAGGCGGCGCGCCTCGCCGAAGAGCGCGATCGCACGGCCCGCGAACGCGACACCGCGCGCCAGGTGTCGCGCTTCCTCACCGCTCTCTTCGAGGTGTCGAACCCGGACGTGACCGGCAGCAGCGCGCCGGTCACCGCCCAGGAGCTGCTGAAACGTGGTGCCGAGCGCATCGACGCGGATCTCGCCGGACAGCCCGTGGTGCAGGCGCGGCTGCTCGCCACGATGGGCATGGCCTACACGTCGCAGGGCGCGTATCAGGCGTCGCTCGCGCTCTTCCAGCGGGCGCTCGAACTGCGGCGCGCCACGCTCGGCCCCGACGACCTCGACACCGTGGCGTCGATGGACGACATGGGCGAGGCCTACCGCGAACTCGGCCGCTTCGACGAGGCCGAGTCGATGCACCGCGAGGCGCTCGCCGCCAAGCAGCGTCTCGGCGCGCCGCCCTCCTCGATCGCCGCCTCGCGCAACAACGTCGGCCTCACGCTCAGCGAACGCGGACGCTTCGCCGACGCCGAGCCGCTGCTGCGCCAGGCGCTCGAGCTGTGGCGGCAGCACGAGGGCCCGGCCGCCGACGTCGTCGCATCGGGGCTCAACAACCTCGCCGATGTCGTGCGCCAGCAGGGCCGCGTGGCCGACGCCGTGCCGCTGCTCGAAGAGGCCATCGCCATCCGCCGGCAGACCGTGGGCGCCACGCATCCCTCGCTCGCCATCGTGGTCGGCCATCTCGGGCGCGCCTACAGCCAGCAGGGTGATGCGGCGAAGGCCGAGCCGCTGCTGCGCGAGGCGCTGAACATCCGCCAGCGCGTCTACGGCGACGACCACCCCGACACGGTCAACACGCGCAGCGACCTCACGTCACTGCTGCACGACCAGGGCGACCTGGGCGGCGCCGAGCCGCTGTATCGCGCCGCCGTGAGCAGCCTGGCGGCGCGCCTCGGGCGCACGAGTCCCGACTACGCAGTGCAGGTCAACAACCTCGCCACCGTGCTCGAGGACCAGCGGCGGTTCGAGGAAGCCGAGCGGCTCTACCGCGAGTCGCTCGCCATCCGCCAGCACAGCGACGCGCCGGTGCCGCAATCGGTGGCACGCGCGCAGCACAACCTCGCCCGCACGCTGCTCGCCATGGGTCGGATTCCGGAAGCCGAGGAGCTGGTGCGGATGGCCCTCGCCACGCGGCAGACCGTGTTTCCGTCCGGGCACTTCGAGACGGCGCTGAGCCAGGTACTGCTCGGCAAGGTGCTGGCCGCGCGCCGGCGGCCCACTGAGGCGGCGCCGCTCCTGACCGCGGCCGTCGAGGCGCTGCGGGCCGACGCCGCCCAGGATCCCCGCTACGTCGTCTACGGCTTGCTGGCGCTCGCGGAGTTCCAGCGGGTGCAGGGCCATCCCGGCGAGGCGGAGCCGCTTGCGCGCGACGCCGCAGCGCGGCTGGCGAAGCTGCCGGCCGGGCACTGGCTGCGCGCGACGGCCGAGGTGGAACTTGCCGCCGACCTCGCCACCCTGAAGCGCCCCAATGAAGCGGCCGGCCTCCTCCGGCCGGCGCTCCAGGTGCTGACGCGCCGGTTCGGCGACGCCGATGCCCGCGTGCGCGATGCCGCCGGCCTGCTGGCCACGCTCGGCTTCTGACCCCACCGATTCAAGACCAATGTCTGGATTCTCCGCCATGTAGTAGGTAGAAAGGGGCAGTAAAGTATTCCTTCAGGCTGACTATTGTTCGTCTGAGGGTGCCCCATTTCGTTGCACCCACCGCGGCGGTCTGCACGGACCTGCACACCGCCGGGGCGAGACTTCTCAGAGAGCACGGTGTCTCTTCTGAGAGAACGTGCAGCGGTAGCTGCCGGATCCGATCTTGCTTCCCGCGTGCGGGGGCCCGACAATCTACCTGCTGGTGCAGGTCATCCCCTCTTTCAGCTCCCGGACAGTGGGCTGGAGAATCCCGGGTCCCGCGAGGACGACCAACGATGCTGGCCGCTGCCGTCGAACCACAACTCATCGGAGAGAGCCCGGCCGTCGCCGACCTGCGCGCCGATATCGAGCGCACCGCGCGTTCTGAGGCAAAGGTCCTCATCACGGGCGAGAGCGGGGTCGGCAAGGAACTGGTGGCGCGGGCGGTGCACGCCCACAGCACCCGCGCGGCGCGGCCCTTCGTGGCCGTGAACTGCGCCGGTCTGCCCGAAACCCTGCTCGAATCCGAACTCTTCGGACACGTGAAGGGCAGCTTCACCGGCGCCTACCGCGACAAACAGGGCAAACTCGAAATGGCCGACGGCGGCACCCTGTTCCTCGACGAAGTGGGCGAGATGACGCTGCGCATGCAGGGCCTGCTGCTCCGCTTCCTCGAAACCGGCGAACTGCAGAAGGTCGGCGCCGACCGCTCGCGCACGACGGTCAACATCCGCGTCATCGCCGCCACCAATCGCAACCTGCGCGAGCTCATCGCCCAGCAGGCCTTCCGCGAAGACCTGTTCTACCGCCTCAACGTGATTCACCTGCTGGTGCCGCCGCTGCGCGAGCGCCGCACCGACATCCCCGACCTCGTGCAGCGCTTCCTGCAGCGCAGTACGGCGGCCGGCCACTGCGCGCTGCGCGCGGTGTCGCCCGAAGCGATGGACGCCCTCACGAAATACTCGTGGCCGGGCAACGTCCGCGAGCTGCAGAACCTGGTCGAGCGCCTGGTGGTCACCTGCCAACGCGAGATCGCGCAGCCCGACGACCTGCCGCCGGAAATCCGCCTGCTGCCGTTCGGCGCCTACCGGCCGCGGCGCGAACGCCGCCGCACGGTGTCAGACGAGCTGTACCAGAAGCTCCTCGACACCGGCGAGTCGTTCTGGACGCTCGTCTACCCCCTCTACATGCAGCGCGAGATCACCCGCGGCAACCTGCGCGACCTGATTCGCAAGGGCCTGCAGGAAGCGCGCGGCAACTACCGGATCGTGGTGCGCCTCTTCAACATGGCGCCCGGCGACTACAAGCGGTTCCTGAACTTCCTGCGCACGCACGAGTGCCAGGTGTCCTTCAAGGAGTTCCGCTAGAGCCCCCCTCGCCCAGGCGCCGGCATGCAATTGCCCACCTTGGCTTGACTTTGTTCCAAGAATCACGGCCCGATAGTCGCCGACACACAGTTCTTGTCTTCGATCAGCCGATAATATCGACGTATCGCCGTGAACTCACGGCCCTCCTTGATGCTTCCCGTCAACGCTCACGGCGACGCCCTGCCTTCGCAGCCCAGGGGCTCGACCCTCATCGGGCGGAGTCAGGCCCTGAAGGTCGTGCAGCAGGAAGTCGAGTATGCCGCCAGGTCGGACGCCAAGGTGCTCATCACCGGCGCCAGCGGCGTGGGCAAGGAAGTGGTGGCGCACCTCATCCACCAGCGCAGTCGCCGCCGGCACGCGCCGATGCTGACGATCAACTGCGCGGCGATGCCCGACACGCTGCTCGAGTCCGAGCTCTTCGGACACGCGCGCGGCAGCTTCACCGACGCCTACCGCGACAAGCGCGGCCTCTTCGAAGCCGCCAACAGCGGCACCGTCTTCATGGACGAAGTAGGCGAAATGTCGCTGCGCATGCAGGCGCTGCTGCTCCGCTTCCTCGAAACGGGTGAAGTCCAGCGCGTGGGCGACGAACGTAACCGCGTCAACGCCAACGTCCGCGTGGTGGCAGCCACCAACCGCCGCCTGCCCGAACGCATCGCTGCCGGCGAATTCCGCGAAGACCTCTATTACCGGCTCAACGTCATCCACATCACGATTCCGCCGCTGCGCGAGCGCAAGGACGACGTGACGCCGCTGCTCGATCACTTCCTGCGGCTCTTCGCGGTGGAACATGGCGTGCCGCTGCCGCAGTGTTCACCCGATGCCGTCGCGGCACTCGAAGCCTACGACTGGCCGGGCAACGTCCGCGAGCTGCGCAACATCGCCGAGCGCCTCACGTGCCGCTGCCCCGGTGGCATCATCCACGCCGACGACCTGCCGCTCGAAGTACGCACCGGCAGCGCCGTGGTCGAGAGCGCACCGGCCAGAGTGGCCTCACCGGCGCCGGCGCAGGCGCTGCTCGATCGCATCCTGCTCAAGGGCGAGTCGTTCTGGGACGTGGCCTACGAACCCTTCATGGCCCGTGATCTCACGCGCGAAGACGTGCGGCACCTCGTGCGGGTGGGCCTCGAACAGACGCGTGGCAACTACAAGGCGCTCGTGCAGCTCTTCAACATGGATCCGCAGGACTACAAGCGCTTCCTGAACTTCCTGCGCAAGTACGGCTGTCACATGCCGTTCCAGCGCTTCCGGATGGCGCCGGGTCGAGAGATCGAATAGCTCGAGCCCGAGGTAGCGGTCGATCGCGCGATCGGATGTTCCAGCGCCCTATGCGGCGGCGACCGCGTCCACGTAGGACTGCCAGCGCGCGTTGTCCGGGGCGCTGAAGGCCACGCCGCAGCTCACCGGCTGCAACGGGTCGGGGCGGTGAGCCCACACGCGTTGGCCGCTCAGGTCGATGCCGAGTTCCGGGATGACCACCTCGACGGTGTCACCCGGGGGCGCGGTGCCGAAGACCTCCAGACACGCGCCGCCATAACTCACGTCGAGCAGGCGTCCGGGCAAGCCACCAACGAGCGCGACCACATCCGCGGCCAGGCGCTTGCGCGGCCAGCGGCGTTTCGGCCGCGGCACCGCGAGCAGCTCCGAGATCGTGAGTTCCAGCTCGCGCGGCGTGACCGGGGCCAGCAGGTAGCGGGCGCCAAGACCGGCCGCCTCCACTTCCAGCACGTGATCCTGGCCGCCGATGACGATGGCGACGGTGCGGGGGAACTCGACGCGCGCCACGGCCACGAGGTGCAGGCCGTTATAGGGCCCGAGCCGCACGTCGGTCACGAGCACTTCGGGCGGTGGTCCGTCCTCGAGCGTGCGGCGCGCATCAGGAAAGCTGGCGCTGGCGCGGGCGGAGAATCCGGAACGGCGAAGCGCCGTGACGCGACCGGACAGAACGGCCGCATCGGCACTCACGACGAGGATGTCTGATGTCATGCTTATGGGGCTGGCGAGAAACGATCTGCAAATGCACGGCCAAACGCGAGGCCGGGCATTCTCGCAGCATCGCGAGCCGATGGCAAGAGGCGCCCAGACTTGTGGGCGCGGGACCGATGACTTTGTCTCGCGTTATGCCGCTGGCTACGCCGGCAGGCCGGTGCCGCCGGGCGCCGGCAGGATGCCGGGCAGCAGGTCGAGACCATCGACGAAGGACCGCCACCGCGCGTCCACAGCGCTGTCGCGCCGCAGCGCCAGCCCGCAGGCGATGGGCTGGGCCTTGCCGGGGCGCCGCGTCCAGACACGTTCCACGGGTACGGTGAGGCCGGTGCCAGGCACGACCAGCTCGAGCGTTTCTGTCGGGATGTCGGTGCCGAAGAACTCGATGCCGGCACCGCCGTAGCTCACGTCCACGATCCGGGCGTCCACGCCGGCCACGACCGATGTCACTTCGTGCGCCGGACGGCGGCGGGGCCAGCGGCGCTGGGGCCGGGGGTTGGCGACAATCTCGGCGAGGACGGCGCTGAGCCGGTCGAGCGTCACCGGTTCCACGAGGTACCGGGCGCCCAGGTGGTAAGCCTCGGCCTGGAGCGCGGGAGCGCGGGGGCCCGTGACGAGACAGGCCGTGCGCGGATGTTCGACCTGGGCGATGGCGACCAGGTGCAGTCCGTTGTAGTCGCCGAGCTGCACATCGGTGACGATGGCTTCGGGTTCGAGTTCCGTCAACACCTGCCGGGCGTCGAGGAAGCCGCGCACCAGCATCACGACGAAGCCGGCCTTCGCCAAGGCGTCGAGACGGGCCTGCGCGGTCGTCTCCTCCGTCCCGACGAGCAGTACCGGCATGCGCTGAGAGCCTCGGCTGGTCACGCCGCCTTCAGCATCAAGTTTCGCGCCAACTCTGAATCTGCGATTTACGGCATGAAATTCGGCGAGATCGCCCCTGACGGGCGCTCGAGCGTCAACACAATCGTAAAGCCGATGCGTGGAGCGTCGTTTCGTTGACAGTTCGCGGCAACGATTGAGCGGTTGCGCGGCGGCAGGGGCTGGTTCACGATAGGGCCCATGCGACTTAGCCTGGTCACCCTCTTCACGCTCCTGCTCGCGCCGGCACTGCTGCCCCTTGCGTCCGCCATCCAGGGACCGCCGCGGCCCACGCCGATTCCGCCGCCGCCCGACGTGGCCGCGCCGCCGAGAGACGCCGCCACGCTGCCGTCGGGCCTCGCCTCCAAAGTTCTGACGCTTGGCAAGGGCACGGCCAAGCCCGGCGCCACCGACATGGTGACGGTCCACTACACGGGCTGGACGACCGACGGCAAGATGTTCGACAGCTCGCTCGTGCGCAAGGAGCCGAACACCTTCCCGCTCGACCGCGTGATCAAGGGCTGGGGCGAAGGCGTGCAGCTCATGACCGCCGGCGAGAAACGCCGCCTCTGGATTCCCGAGGCCCTCGCGTACAAGGGGCAGGCCGGCCGCCCGGCCGGCATGCTCGTGTTCGACATCGAGCTCCTCGAGTTCTCGCCCGCGCCGACGACGCCGCCCGCCGATGTCGCGGCCGTCCCGGCCGACGCCAAGGTGACGCCCTCGGGCCTGGCCTACAAGACCATCAAGGCCGGCACCGGCACCGAACACCCGAAGAAGAGCAGCCGCGTCACCGTGCACTATTCGGGCTGGCAGACCAACGGCAAGCTGTTCGACAGCTCGGTCATGCGCGGCCAGCCGGCGAGCTTCGGCCTCGGCGATGTCATCGAGGGCTGGACCGAAGGCGTGCAGCTCATGGTGGTGGGCGAGAAGATGCGCTTCTGGATTCCCGAGAAGCTCGCCTACAAGGGCCAGGCCGGTGTGCCGTCGGGCATGCTGGTGTTCGACGTGGAGCTCATCTCGTATCGCGACTAGACCGCCGGGCGTGACGTTCGTCGCCGACCGCGGCGACGTCGCGCACCGTCTCGACCAGGCCGTCCTGCGCCACGTCCCCGGCGCCTTCGGACTGTCGCGGTCGCGCCTCCAGAAACTCGTCGCCGCCGGCCGCGTCCTCGTCAACGGCGCGCCGGCCCGACGCGCCGCCCAGCGCCTTGCCGCCGGCGACGTCGTGGCCCTCGATGCCGTGGCGGCACCGCCGCCCGCCCCGCCCGCGCCCGAATCCCTGCCGCTCGACGTCGTCTACGAGGACGACGACCTCCTCGTCGTCTGCAAGCCGGCGGGCATGGTGGCGCACCCCACCTCGCGCCAGCGATCGGGCACGGTCGTGAATGCCGTGCTCGGCCGCGGCGGCAGCCGCGCCGGCGACGAGGACGCCTGGTCGCCGCGCCTCGTGCAACGCCTCGATCGCGACACGTCGGGGCTCATGATCATCGCCCGCCGCGGCGACGTGCACACCGCCCTGCAACGCGATCGCGACGACATCGTGAAGGACTACCTCGCCGTCGTCTGGGGCCGGCCGTCACCGCGACAGGGGGCGATCGACGCCGCGCTCGGGCGCGATCCGCTCGACCGCCGCCGCATGATGGTGCGCGAGGGCGGCGCGCCCTCGCAGACGACGTACGCGGTACTCGGGCACTCGACAGGTGCCGAGCGGGGGCTCAGCCTGGTCCGCTGCCGCCTCGGCACCGGCCGCACGCATCAGATCCGCGTGCACCTCGCCGAGCGCGGCTGGCCTGTCGTCGGCGACCAGGCATACGGGCACGCGCCGCGCGGCCGCCTCGCCTCCCCCCTGCTCGATCGCCAGGCGCGCAGCTTCCCCCATCAGGCGCTGCACGCCTGGCGTCTGCGCCTGCGGCTGCCGTCATCGGGCCGGGTGATTGCGCTCGAAGCGCCGGTGCCCGACGACGTGCGCGCGCTCATCGGGACGGCCGGTCTCGGACGCGCGCTGGCGCACGCGGAGGCCTGAGTTCTGCTGGCTGGCATCCTGGAACGAACTCTCGAGCGCACCCTCTCGGCGAGCGACTGATTCGACGCCTGCACGCGCGCGTGGACATCGCCCATCCGCTTGGCGGCATCACACGAGCTGTCGGCGTTCTCGCGCGTCATCGACGAACAGCGGACCGGCAGTCGGAACGAGGGCCCCCGGAGCGACCGCAGACGAGCGCAATACGTGATGAGCGATGGGCTCCGTGGCCGCGGCCATCGGCGCGCCCGCCCTCGCGTGAACAGCCCTCAAGAAATCACCGGTGCGGACGATTGTTCCACTACCAGATCGTGCTCGAGCCCCGTAGCGTGGCGGGCCCCGTCTCGACCCACACGAGGCAGAGATATGCAGTCGTGCTTCATCCCGCGCAGCGGCGTCACGGTGGTGGCCACCGCCGCCCTGCTGGCCGTGGCCCTGCTCACCGCCAGTGCGCAGCCTTTACCCAGCGTGAACATCGCCATACGCGTCACCTGCTAGGACCCTCGAAGGACCCGTGCCGATGCACCACCTGCGTTCACTCTCCCTGTCACAGAAGCTTGTCGGTGCGCTGGCGCTCTTCGGCATCGCCCCGGCGATGTGCATCGGCTGGCTGACCTACACCCGCTCTGCGGCAACGCTCGCCGAGGATGTCGGCAAGTACTACCAGCAGACGGCGGTCGCACTGCACGACACCATCGACCGCAACCTGTTCGAGCGCTACGGCGACGCGCAGGCCTTCGGCGTCAACGACGCAGTGTTCAACCGCGCCGCCTGGTACCGGGTCGGCGCCGGGAAGAACCCGATCGCCGGGATCGCCAACACCTACGTGGCGCTGTACGGCATCTACACGCTGTCGATGGTCCTCGACCTCGAGGGACGGGTCATCGCGGTCAACGACAGGGACGCCGACGGCAGGTCGCTGGACACCGACTGGCTGTACGGCGAGCGCTTCGCGGACGCTGCCTGGTTCAAGGACGCACTCGCCGGCCACTTCCTGACACGGAGCGGCAGCGCGCTCACCGGCACCGTCGTGACCGACGTGTTCGATGACCCGCAGGCCGCGCGCATGCGCCAGGGCTCGGGCCGGGTCATCGGCTTCACGGCGCCCATCCGCGACCGCGGCGGCAACGTCATCGCCGTATGGCACAACCGCGCCAAGTTCGCCCTCGTGAACGACATCGTGCGGGCCGCGCATCACAACCTCGAGAGAAACGGCTTCCCGGGCGCGCGTGTGACCCTTATCAATCGCGACGGCCACACTCTCGCCGACCACTTCACCGAGGCCTCGGCCGTGAAGACGGTGCCGGCACTTGCCCTCGAACGTGCGAAGGCCGGCGAGGAAGGCTACGCGCTCGGCCTGGACACGGTGGCAGGCGACCGGCACATCGCGGGCTTCGCGCGCTCAACAGGCGCGCTCGGTTACGCCGGACTCGGCTGGGCCGCGGTCATCACCGTGGATGAAGGCGAAGCGCTCGCCTCGGTGGCTTCGCTCCGTCGGCAGGTGCTGCTCGTGATCGGGATCAGCCTTGCTGTCCTCGTCGGCCTGGCCTGGTGGCTCGCCCGTTCGATCGCGCGACCGATGATCGTGCGTATGGCCTCGCTCGCCGACGGCGCCCAGCAGGTGTCGTCGGCCTCCGAGCAGGTGTCGAGCTCGGCACAGACGCTGTCGCAGGGCGCCACCGCACAGGCGGCCTCACTCGAAGAGACGTCGGCGGCGCTCCAGGAGATGGCGACAATGACGCGCAAGAACGCCGAGTCGTTGGTCCAGGCGGCCGGCTGCATGACCGACATCGACCAGCAGGTGATCGGATCGAACGCCGCCCTGCAGGCCATGGTGCAGTCGATGGCCAACATCAAGGAATCGAGCGTCAAGGTCTCGAAGATCATCAAGGCGATCGACGAGATCGCATTCCAGACCAACCTGCTTGCGCTGAACGCCGCCGTGGAAGCCGCGCGGGCGGGTGAAGCGGGTATGGGCTTCGCGGTGGTGGCCGATGAAGTGCGTAACCTGGCGCAGCGGTCAGCGCAGGCCGCCCGCGACACCGCCCACCTCATCGAGGAGTCGACGACCAACGCCTCTGCGGGCGCCTCGCGCATCGCGCAGCTCGAGGCGGCCATGCAGGGCATCGCGACGCGCGTCGTGCGCACCAAGCAACTCGTGGACGACGTGAGCATCGCCAGCCTCGAGCAGTCGCAGGGCATCGAGCAGGTCACCCTCGCCGTCGCGCAGATGGAGACGATCACACTGGACACGGCCGCCACGGCCGAGGAGAACGCCGCCGCCAGCGAACAGCTGTGCGCTCAGGCCGAGACCGCGGCGGCGACGATTACCGAGCTGGAGCGTATGGTCGGGGCGGATCGCGCCGACGGCGCCCGAACGAGCGCCCGGCACGCCCGGACGTCGCCGGCCGCGCCGGTGAAGGTAGCGCGCATCGTGCCGATGCCCACCCGGAGACCGGCGGCCCCGACCGCGCCGGCGACCTCCGCTGAGGAACGGATTCCCTTCGGCGACACCGGCACCTACGGCTCATTCTGAACGACCGGACAGCAGACCATGGGTAGCTTCGAGCGTGATCCGACATCGCCCCCTGCCAGCGCCGCGGCCCGGGTGGAGGAGGATCTCGCGATTCTCGCCAGTGACGCCGAGATCGCGAACATGTTCTTCGCGGAAGCGCTCGACCACCTCGGCTCGATCGAGACGACCGTGCTGCAGCTCGAGCAGTCACCCACTGACATCAAGCTGCTGAACGACATCTTCCGGCCGTTCCACACGATCAAGGGCAACGCCGGCGCACTCGGCGTGACGCGCGTGCAGGAACTGGCACATAAGGTCGAGCACCTGCTCGACCTCGCCCGCGACGGCACACACACCATGGGCCCGGACGAGTTCGATGTCGTGCTGCGGTCGGTGGATGTGGTCACCCTGCTGCTCCGCGACCTGCAGCAGCGGCTCGGCGGCCAGCCCGGCACCAACGTCGAGGTCGAACGGCTGGCGGTGATGGCGGCAATCGAAGCCTGCTTCTCCGGCGGCAGACGCCCCGAGGCCGCGCCGCGCGCAGTAGTGAGCGTGGCCGCCGCTGTCGAGACCGACCTCTTCACCACCATGCCGGCCGCGGCCGGTGCGCCGGTTGCGGAGCCTGTCCGGGCCGGGCGCGCCGCCGACGAGCCCGTCGCCGCCTCGCCAGGCCGCCGCTTCGACGACGGCCCGGCCGCAGTGAAGGTTGACACGCGCAAGCTTGACAACCTCGTCGACATGGTCGGCGAGCTCGTCATCGTGGAGTCGATCATCCGGGACGACCCGGTGCTCCAGTCGGCCGTCGACGAGCGCCTGACGCGCAATCTGGCGCAGCTGCGCCGCATCACGAGCGACCTGCAGCGCAACGCCATGTCGATACGCATGCTCCCGATCCGCCAGACGTTCCAGAAGATGGCGCGTCTCGTGCGCGACCTGGCGAAGAAGAACGGCAAGGCGGTGGAGCTCACGATCTCCGGCGAGCACACGGAGCTCGATCGCCGCGTCATCGAGTCGATCAACGACCCGCTGATGCACATGGTCCGCAACAGCATGGACCACGGCCTCGAGTCGCCCGAGCGCCGCGCCGCCGCCGGCAAGCCCGCCCAGGGCTCGCTCACGCTGAGCGCGTTCCACCAGGGCGGCCACATCGTCATCACCATCGCCGACGACGGCGGCGGCCTCAACACCGGGCGCATCCGCGACACGGCCATCGCGCAGCGCCTCATCAGCGCGAACGACGACCTGACGCCGGCCGCGATCCACCAGCTCATCTTGCGCCCCGGCTTCTCGACCGCCGAGACGGTCACCGAGATCTCGGGCCGCGGCGTCGGCCTGGACGTCGTGCGCCGCAACATCGAGGCGATGCGCGGCCGCATCGAGATTCAGAGTACGCCGGGCGCCGGCACGATGTTCCGCATCACGCTGCCACTCACGCTCGCCGTCGTGCACGGCCTGCTGCTCTCGGTCGGCCAGCAGCGCTTCGTGCTGCCGACCCGTTCGGTGCGCGAGTCGCTGCGGCCGACGCGCGAGCAGGTACACAAGGTGCAGGGCTCGCCCCGCATGATCCAGGTGCGAGACCGCCTGCTGCCGCTCATCCGGCTGGCGGATCGCTTCGGCATCGACAGCCCGGTGCGCGACCCGTGCGAAGCCACGGTCGTCGTCATCGAGGATGGCAGTCGCGGCGTCGGCGTGATCGTCGACGCCCTTGTCGGCACGCAGGAAGTGGTCGTCAGGCCGCTCGGCAATCAGTTCGCCGGCGTGCGCGGCGTCTCGGGATGCGCGATCCTCGGCGACGGCCGCATCGGACTCATCCTTGATGCGCCGGGCATCATCGGGCCCAACTCGGCAGGCGGGCGCGCCGCCTGAGCGCCGCGCCCGCCGCCCGCGCCCTCACGCGAAGGAGGCAGACCATGAAGGCCACCGTTGCCACAGCCGACGCTCCGAAGACACCACGCCTCGACGGCGCTGCCGGAAAACACCTGACGTTCGCACTCGCTGGCGAGGAATACGGCCTGCCGGTGCTGAAGGTGCGCGAGATCATCAGGATCATCGACATCACGCCGGTGCCGCAGGTGCCGCCGCATATCCGCGGCGTCATCAATCTGCGCGGCAAAGTGATCTCGGTCATCGACCTGCGCCTCACGTTCGGCTTCCCGCCGAGAGACGACGACGATCGCACCTGCATCGTCGTGGTGGACGCCGCCGCCGACAACGGCACGGTCATGATCGGCGTGGTCGTCGACTCGGTGGCGGACGTGCTGAACATCTCGGCCGACGATGTCGAGGCGACGCCCGACTTTGGCGGCCGAGTCCGGGTGGACGGCATCAAGGCCGTCGCCAAGGTGCAAGGCAAGGTCACGATGCTGGTGGACATCGACCGCGCCCTCGGCGTCGACGCCTTGTGATCGCGACGAATGCAGCTGCCGGCATGTCCACCTCCATGATGACGCCTCGCCTGAGCGACACCGAGTTGCGCGCGATCGCCACGCTCGTCTACCAGAAGAGCGGCATCGTGCTGCACGAAGGCAAACGCGAGCTCATCACGTCGCGGCTGCAGACGCGTCTGCGCGCTCTCGGCCTTGCAACCTACGCGGAGTATCTCACGCTCGCCGAGCGCACACCGGCCGAGCTCGTGACGCTGCTCGACTCGATCGCGACCAACCACACGCACTTTTTCCGCGAAGCGGCACACTTCGAGGTGCTGACCTCGCGCGTGCTGCCCGGCGGCGAGTTGCGCGGCTGGTGCGCGGCCTGCTCGACCGGCGAAGAGCCCTACTCGATTCTGATGGCGCTGCTCGAGGCCGGCTGCGGCAGTGTGCGGCTGCTTGCCTCCGACATGTCGACCAAGGCACTGGCCACCGCGAAGAGCGGCGTCTACCGCCTCGACAAGATGGAGCACGTGCCGAAGCCCTACCTGCCGAAGTACTTCGAGAAGGGCCTCGGGGCGCAGGCCGGCCTTGCCCGCGTGCAGCCGTCACTGCGCCGGCTGGTCGACTTCCGCGCCCTCAACCTGCTCGAGGTCACGTCGCTCGGCCAGCAGTTCGACTTCATCTTCTGCCGCAACGTGATGATCTACTTCGACAAGGCGGTGCAGCAGCGCGTCGTGTCGATGCTCGAGCGTCATCTGAAGCCTGGAGGTTATCTGTTCATCGCCCACGCCGAGAGCCTGAACGGCATCACCCATGGCCTGGCGACGATCGCGCCGGCGGCCCTCCAGCGGAGGGCGGCCTGATGTGCGCCGCACCCGTACTGCTCGCCCCGCGGAGCGGCGAGACCCGCCTGGTCGTTGGCATCGGCAGCTTCGGCGTGACCGGTCAGCCCGGCAGCTCGATCGTGACGCACGCGCTCGGCAGCTGCGTCGCCGTGTGCATCTGGGATCCGGTCGTCCGGGTGGCGGGCCTGCTCCACTTCCTGTTGCCGGACTCGAGGATCAACCCCGCGCGCGCCCGTGTGCAGGTCGGCACCTTCGCCGACAGCGGCATTCCGGCGCTCTTCCAGGAGGCCTACAGGCTCGGCGTCGAGAAGAAGCGCTGTGAGGTGAAGCTGGCCGGCGGAGCGGAACTCACCGCCTCGGGCTCGATTTCAAACTTGCAGATTGGCAGGCGCAATATCCTCGCCGCCCGCGGCCTGCTGTGGAGGAACGGCCTGATGACTCGCGCGGAAGCCACCGGCGGCGCCGTCCCGCGCACGGTCCGCATCAGCGTGGACGATGGGCGGGTCGAAGTGTGCACGGGCAGGGACATGGCACTGCTCTAGGAGCATGATGATGCAGCCGCAACTGACCCCGAAGGTGCCGGGCGCCGGGCCCAACGTGCTCATCGTGGACGACTCGGCGATGATGCGCAGATTCATCAAGCGTGTCACGTCGGTGGCCGACGTGCCGATCGGGACCGTCTTCGAGGCCGCAGACGGCTGCGAGGCGCTCGCGATCCTCGAGCATGAGGACATCAGGTTCGTCTTCACGGACATCAACATGCCGGTCATGACCGGCACGGAACTGCTGCGCGCGATGCACGAGCGACCCGAGTGGCAGCACATCGTGCGCATCATCATCTCCGCCGACGGCTCGCAGGCGCGTCGCGAGGAGGTCGCCGGACTCGACGTGAAGATGTATGTCGATAAACCCCTTCGCCCCGAGGTGATGCGCGATGTCCTCTCTGATCTCAGCTCCACGACTGGACGCTGACATGATGGCGGCACTCGGCGCCGCGGCGGTGAACGTGGCCGAAGACAGCCTGTTCGCCTGTGCCGAGGCGTGCAGCGCCGACGCGCTCGCGGTCAGCCTCGACGCGCGGCCCGACGGCGAGACGTGGCTGCGCGCCGCGGTGCGCTTCCGCGGCCCCTTCGAGGGCGTTGCCGAGGTGTCGCTGCCGCGCGACCTCGCGCTCGAACTGTGCGCCGCGTTCGGCGGCGAGAGCCCGGAGGACGTGGCGCCGCAGGACGTGCGCGACCTCGTCGGCGAATTTGCCAACGTGATGTGCGGGCTGTGGCTGACACGCGCCCACAGTCACGCCCGTTTCGATCTGGATGCGCCCCGCATCGACGAATTCGCCCGGCCCGTTGCCGTGACACCCGCCAATGTCGTCGGTCTGCGTCTGAACGACGCGCCCGTCATCGTCACCCTGCGCCCGGCGCACAGCCGGCACTGACATGGCGTTGCCCGCCCGCACCCGCGTTGTCATCGTGGATGACTCCCTCGTCGCGCGGAAGCTGCTGGGCGATGCCCTGCGCACGCACGACGACCTCGAGGTCGTGGGTGGCGCCGCTGACCCCTGCGAGGCGTGGGAGATGATCCTGCAGCACAAGCCCGATGTCATCACGCTCGACATCGAGATGCCGCGCATGGACGGCCTGAGCTTCCTGCGGAAGCTCAGGGAGCACCACCCGATTCCGGCCGTCATCGTCAGCTCGCTCACCCAATCGGGCTCGGCGGCGGGAATCGAGGCACTGCGCATGGGCGCCATCGACGTCATCGGCAAGCCGGGCGACCCGATGGCGGTGGCCCAGGTCGCCGAACGGGTCGCCGAACGGATCCGCGCGCTGCGCCAGCGGCCGATCGGGCTGACGAGGCGCGTGCCGGCGCCCCCCCCCCGCAGGCGGCGGTCGCGCTCCCCGGCTCGGCGGAGAACGCCCGCGGCCTCATCGCGGTGGGCGCCTCGACGGGCGGCACCCAGGCCATCGAAGCGTTCCTCACGCGGCTGCCGGTCGACGTGGCGCCCGGCGGCCACCACATGGTCATCGATGGCGCCGGCCTCGAGCTGCGCACGCGGCTCACGCAGGGGCCGCCCGTGCACCATCAGCGGCCGGCCGTGGACGTGATGTTCGAGTCGATCGCGCACCTGCCGGGGCTGGCGGTCGTGGGGCTGCTGCTCACCGGCATGGGCGCCGACGGCGCCGACGGCATGGTGGCGCTGCGCAAGGCGGGCGCGGAGACGATCGCGGAGGCCGAGGACTCGTGCATCGTCTTCGGCATGCCGAAGGCAGCGATTGCCCGCGGCGGCGCCTGTCATGTGGCCTCGCTGCTGCAGATCCCGTCGCTCGTCATCGACTGCCTGGGCCGCGGCGGTCGCACGCGCGGCGAGCGGTCGGTGGGATAATCCGGCGAGGCCGGGAGCCGCGCCGATGACCATTCACGAACTCACGACCCGGCTGGCGACGCAGCCGGTACGGCGTCTGGCCGTGCTGCCAACGCCGCTCGACGACGCGCCGCGCCTGCGCGAGGCCCTCGGCGGCCGCGCCCGCTGCCCGCGCATCCTCATCAAGCGCGACGATCTCACCGGTCTCGGCCTCGGCGGCAATAAGGCCCGCAAACTCGACTTCCTCATCGGCGACGCCCTCGCCAAAGGCGCCACCTCCGTCATCACGACCGGGGCCGCGCAGTCGAACCATGCGCGCATGACGGCGGCGGCGGCACGCCGCAGCGGCCTCGCCGTGGACCTCGTGCTGACGACGGCCGACGATCCGGCGCCCCTCGAAGGTAATCTGCTGCTCGACCATCTCTTCGGCGCGCGCGTGCACATGGTGCCGGCCGTCGATCCCATGCTGGCCGTGGGCCACGACGAAGCGGTGGTGCACCGGGTGGCCGAGGCGCTCGTCGCCGAGGGCGGTCGTCCGTACGTAGTCGCCGTCGGCGGCTCGAGCGCGGTGGGCGCCCTCGGCTACGTCGCCGGCACGGCCGAACTCGCCGGCCAGCTCGCGGCCCTCGGCGCGACGCCGCGGCGGCTCTACTTCGCCAGCGGGTCGCGTGGCACGCAGGCCGGTCTCACGCTCGGCGCGCACCTGCTCGGCATGCCGTACGAACTCCACGGCGTGGCCGTGAGCGGCGGGGAGCCCGAGAAGATCGAGCGGGCCCGGCGGGTCGCGACTGAAGCCGCGGCGCTTCTCGGAGCCGACGCCTCAGTGCGCGATGCCCGCTTCTTCACCGACCAGGGGTTCATCGGCGACGGCTACGGGCTGCCCACACCGGCCGGTCTCGAGGCCATGCGGCTGGCGGCCCGCAGCGAAGCCCTGGTGCTCGATCCCACCTATACCGCCAAGGGGCTGGCCGCGCTCGTGGCGCATGTGCGATCGGGCGAACTGAGCCCGGACGACACGGTCGTCTTCCTGCATACCGGCGGTGCACCGGCCACCCTTACCTCGAAGGCCGCCGCGGCGCTCGCCAGCGCCCCCGGGTGGCATTTTCTGTAACATTTTCGCCGGTGCGCGTGTGCAGGTTCTGATCACTGTGTCCCACAACTGGCCACAGAGAACCTAACCCTCTTATTTCCATATACTTAGTTAGCGGAAGACCCGCCAGATCTCCCCGCGGTGCGCTGCGGCGGTGCAGTCCGCACCCGGAGGGCCGGTGGAAACACGCCGCGTGCAGGTGCGGGAAGCGGTGCGTCTTGCCCCCTGGAATCCGGCCTGATATCGCGAACGCGAAGGCCCCGTTCAGCCGGTCGCCGGATCTGGCAGCCACCTTGCGAAGCAAAGTGGCGTGACCGCACCGTCCCAAGCACGCCTCGGCACGCTGAGGCGCGGGGTCCGGCGACTGCCGATCTGCGCTGTGGCCGTTGCGATGGCCGTCGGGTTCCTTGCCACCGACGCGTCAGCGCAGCGCCGTCACCGTCCTGTCCGCTCGGACGAGGTGAAGTTCGACAAACTGCTCCAGGACGTGGAGATCGACGACGCGGACGTGCCCGTCATCGTCGAGTTCAACGACGAAAGGAACGCCGACACCCTCATCCAGGCGGAAGGTGGACGCCAGGGCCGGCGCCTGGGCGGCATGCGCGGCCGCACCGCCCGCATGAACAAGCGGATGCTGCGCCGCCTGGCCCGCAACGGCGCCATCCGCCGCGTGCACTACGACCGTCCGGTCGAAGCGCTCGTGGGCCGCACGGCCGCCGCCATCGGCGCGCTGACCGTGCACCAGCGGATGGGCTATACCGGCGCCGGCATCGGCGTGGCGGTCATCGACTCGGGCGTCACGCCCGCGCACGCTGACCTGCGCTACGCCGGCTCGACCGCGCAGCGCGTCGTCAGGTTCGTCGACTTCGTCGGCACCGGCACCGCCACCTACGACGACTGGGGTCACGGCACGCACGTCGCCGGCATCATCGCGGGTAACGGCCACGACAGCAGCGGCGCCCGCACGGGCATCGCCCCGCGCGCCACGATCATCGCCCTCAAGGCGCTCGACCGCGACGGCCGCGGCCGGATCAGCTCGATCATCGCCGCGCTCGACTGGGCGGTGGCGAACCGCGCGGCCCACAACATACGCGTCATCAACATGTCACTCGGTGCTGGTGTCTTCGAGTCGTACAACACCGACCCGCTGACCCTCGCGGCCAAGCGCGCCGTGGATGCCGGCATCGTGGTCGTGGCGGCGGCCGGCAACATCGGCCGCAACGCCAACGGCGAGACGCAGTACGGTGCCATCACGGCACCCGGCAACGCGCCGTGGGTGCTCACGGTGGGTGCGGCCGACAGCAAGGGCAACACCGATCGCGGCGACGACGACATCGCGCCCTACAGCTCGCGCGGCCCGACGGCGCACGACTTCCTGGCCAAGCCCGACCTGGTCGCGCCCGGCACGGCCATCACCTCGCTCGCCAGCCCGAACAGCAGGATGTACGTCGAGAAGCCGCAGTATCTCCTCACCGGCTCGCGGCCCACGGCCTTCAAGCCGTATCTCACGCTGAGCGGCACCAGCATGGCGACGCCCGCGGTGGCCGGCACCGTGGCCCTCATGCTGCAGGCCAACCCGAAGCTCACGCCGAACCTCGTCAAGGCGGTGCTGCAGTACACGGCCGAGGCCAAGAGCGGCTTCGACGTGCTCTCGCAGGGCGCCGGCTTCCTGAACGCGCGCGGCGCGGTCACGCTGGCCGAGTACTTCCGCCACGCGCTTCCCGGCAGCCGATATCCACTGGCCGCCAACTGGAGCAAGCAGATCATCTGGGGCAACCGGATGGTCAAGGGCGGCGTCATCACGCCCGGCGCCAACGCGTGGACCAGCAACGTCGTCTGGGGCGAGAACATCGTCTGGGGCGAAAACATCGTCTGGGGCGAAAGCGAAGACAACGTGGTGTGGGGCCTCGACTGCGGCGGCGCCAACTGCGTGAACACCGTGTGGGGCAACAACACCGGCGCCCAGGGCCTGAACATCGTGTGGGGCCTGGCCGAAGGGCTCAACGTGGTGTGGGGCAACAACGTGGTGTGGGGCCTGAACATCGTGTGGGGTGAAAGCACCGACCCCGACGCGTCGTGGGGCAGCTCGGGCACTGACGGCATGAGCTACGGCGACGAAACGCCGGAAGTGCTGGCCTTCGACCCGCTCCTGTGGGACCTCGAACACAGTCCCGAACTGGCGGTCACGGAGCCCGCGACCACGACGACGGGAGGGCTCTTCTGATGGAGAAGATGCCGTTCTCCGAAGCGCTCCACGCCTCGCTCCCCGCCATGGAATACCCGGCGGCCCACGAGACGACCACGACCGACTGGCGCCGGCAGCTGCCGGTGCTCACGGCCGGTTCGGTGACGCTGCGCGAACTCCGCGCGGATGACGCCGACTCGCTCTTCGAGCTCCTGACCACCGAGGAAGTGGCGCGCTTCATCTCGCCGCCTCCGAGCACGGCCGACGGCTTCCGCCGCTTCATCCAGTGGGCGGCGTTCGAACAGGCCGCGGGCCGCTACGCCTGCTTCGCGGTGGTGCCGGCCGGCACCGACACCGCGGTGGGCATCTTCCAGGTGCGCCAGCTCGACGCGTCGTTCGACACGGCGGAATGGGGCTTCGTGATGGGCTCGGCCTACTGGGGCACGGGCATCTTCGCCCAGGCCGCCCGGATGGTGGTCGAGTTCGCCATCGACTGGATCGGCGTGCGTCGCCTCGAAGCGCGCGCGGCGGTGCAGAACGGCCGCGGCAACGGCGCCCTCGCCAAGGTGGGCGCGGTGCGTGAAGCGGTGCTTCGGCAGTCGTTCGCGCGTCACGGACAGCACTACGACCAGCACCTGTGGTCGATTCTGGCGGACGATTGGAAGGCCGCGCATTCGGCGCGCGTCCCCGAGGTCCACTAGACCTCCCCTCCCCGCTCCACGCGGCCGGGCTGCCTTCGCGCCAGTCCGGCCGTTTCGTTTTCGGCCGGCATGTCCAGCCGAGCGCACGAGTCGTCTCCGGATGTCACGACGGCGCCACGTTCGCCGCGTGCAACGAGGGTCCACGGGACTGGCGCAGGCTCGACGGCGTGTGGTCCAATACACCCGTGCTCGCGTCTCTCCTGACCCGCCGCGCGTCGCGCCGCCGGGCCGGACTCCTCGCACTGCTGGTGCTGTGGGCGTCACCGGTCCGCGCGCAGGTCGCTGCCGACACCGCGTCGATGGCGCCCGCTGATGCCCCCGCGCCGGCGCCCGCGGCGCCAGGACAGCCGCAGATCGTGATGACGCGCGAGGCCACGGGCAAGGCCACCGTGCGCGCGGTGCGTCTGCTCGGCGATTTCGCGCTCGACGGGGCGCTGACCGAAGAGATCTACTCCACGGTGGCACCGCTCACGGACTTCGTGCAGCAGGAGCCGAGCGAAGGGGCACCCGCCACGGAGAAGACCGAGGCCTGGATCCTCTTCGACGACGAGAACATCTACGTCGGCGCGCGCATGCACGAGACCGAGCCCGATCGCCGCGTCGCCAGCGAGATGCGGCGCGACTCGTTCAACATGTTCAACAACGACCACATCGCGGTCCTGTTCGACACGTTCAACGATCACCGCAACGGCTTCGGATTCTCCGCCAACCGTCTTGGCGGCATCTTCGACTGGGCGGCCACCAATGAGCAGCCGAGTTCCAACTGGAACGGTCTGTGGCAGTCGGCGGCGCAGGACTTCGACGGCGGCTGGACGGTCGAGATGCGGATTCCGTTCCGCTCGATTCGTTTCAAGGAAGGCAGCGACGTCTGGAACGTGAACATCCGCCGCATGGTGCGCTGGAAGAACGAGATCTCGTTCCTGATGCAGGTGCCGCGCTCGTGGGGCCGCCGCGGCCTCAACAGCCTTTCCAATGCCGCCACGCTCACCGGCCTCGAGCCCCCCGGCCGTTCGATCAATCTCGACGTCAAGCCTTACGCCCTCGGCTCGATTCTCACGAACCGCACGGCCTCGCCGGCCTTCAACAACCGCGGTGACGCCAACTTCGGCGTCGATGCCAAGTGGGGCATCACGCAGCAGTTCGTCGCCGACTTCTCCTACAACACCGACTTCGCGCAGGTTGAAGACGACGAGGCGCAGGTCAACCTCACGCGCTTCTCGCTGTTCTTCCCCGAACGCCGCGACTTCTTCCTCGAGGGCCAGGACGCCTTTGCCTTCGGGGGCGTCGGCGGGGGTGGTGGTGGAGGCGGCGGCGGGGGTGGCGGTGGCGGCGGCGGGGGTGGTGGCGGGGGTGGAGGCGGCGGGGGTGGTGGCGGGGGCGGCGGCCTGACGCCGATTCTCTTCTACAGTCGTCGCATCGGTCTTGGCACGGGCGGCGCCGTGCCGATCATCGCCGGCGGCCGTGTGCTCGGCCGCTCGGGGCCGTGGCAGGTCGGCGCGCTGACGATGCAGACCGACGACCTGCCCTCGGCATCGATCCCGATGACGAACTTCTCGGTGCTGCGCGTCAACCGCGACGTCTTCAGCCGCAGCCGCATCGGCCTCGTCGCCACGAGCCGGAATCCGCAGGGCAACACCCTCGGCAGCAACTACGCTGGCGGCGTCGATGCGGCGTTCAACTTCAAGAGCGACTTCTTCGTGAACGCCTACTGGGCGGGCACCGAGTCGCGCGCCAGCTCGGCGTCGTCGAGCGGTTCGCGCGGGCAGAGCTACCGTGGCCGCTTCGACTGGAACGCCGACCGCTACGGCATCAACGTGGAGCATCTCTTCGTCGGCGACGGCTTCAATCCCGAAGTGGGCTTCCTGCGGCGGACGAAGTTCCGGCGCAACTACGCCCAGCTGAGATTCAGCCCGCGGCCCAGGGCCATGCCTGGCGTGCGGAAACTGACCTACCAGCTGAGCGCCGACAACATCACCGGCGCCTCGAGTGGTCAGATGGAAACCGAGGAGTACCAGGGGCAGTTCAGCGCCGAACTGAACAATGGCGACTTCATCAACGCCGAGATCACGCAGGCCTTCGAAGGCATCGTGACGCCGTTCGACGTCGCCCGCGGCGTCACCGTGCCGGTGGGTGGCTATCGCTTCAACCAGGCGCGCGTGTCGTACCAGATGGGCCTGCAGCGCCGGGTGAGCGGCGGCGTCACGCTGGCCCGGGGCGGGTTCTACAACGGCACGCTGACCGAAGCGACGTGGCGTGGCCGCGTCGAGTTCACGCCGCAGCTGTATCTGGAACCGACGCTCTCGTACAACCGCGTGGAAGGCCCGTTCGGCGACGCCAACTCCAACCTCGTGAGCTCGCGCCTGACCTACACGGTGACGCCGCGCATGTTCGTGGCCGCGCTCGTGCAGTACCAGTCGCGCTTCCAGTCGGTGTCGACGAACCTCCGCTTCCGCTGGGAGTATCAGCTCGGCAGCGAACTCTTCGTCGTCTACAGCGATGGCCGCACGACCGTGCCGGAGCGGCCGAACTGGTACCCCGAGATGCAGAACCGCTCGGTGGTCGTGAAGCTCACCAAGCTGTTCCGCTGGTAGCGCGCCGGCGCCGTCAGCGCACGGCAGCCGCGAAGGCGCGGTCGAGCACGCCCATCAGCAGATCGGCGTGGGCGCGCGTGAAGGTCATCGGCGGGCGCAGCTTCACCACGTTGTCGAACGGGCCATCGGTGCCCATCAGCACGCCGAGCGCCAGCGCCTCGTGCACCACCGCGGACGCCGTGGCGCCGTCGTGGGTCTTCGAGCGGCGATCGCTCACCACTTCGAGGCCGAAGAAGAGTCCGCGGCCGCGCACGTCGCCGATGGCCGGATGCCGGTCGGCCAGCGCGCGGAACCGATTGAGCAGATAGTTGCCCTGCACGCGCGCGTTCTCGAGCAGGCGCTGCTCGTCGAGCACGTCGAGCACGGCCAGCCCCACCGCGCACGACACGGGATTGCCGCCGAACGTGTTGAAGTACTCCATGCCGTTGGCGAAATGATCGGCGATGGTGCGCGTCGTGGCCACGATGCCGAGCGGATGCCCGGCGCCGGCCGGCTTCCCCATCGTGACGATGTCGGGCACGACGCCGTGCGCCTCGAACGCCCACATGTGCGTGCCGACGCGGCCGAAGCCGACCTGCACTTCGTCGGCGATACAGAGCGCGCCCACGGCGCGCATCGCGGCGTAGACCTCGGCGAGGTAACCCTCGGGCAGGAACACCTGCCCGCCGACGCTCGGAATCGTCTCGGCGATGAATGCGGCCGGCGGCGCCGCGGCCTCGGCGAGATGCCGCCGCGCCGCGGCGGCGAAACGCGCCCCGTGTTCGAATGGGGGCCAGTCGTCGGGCGCGCGGTAGACGTCCGGCAGCGGCAGCTCGGTGACGAACGGCGCGCGGCCTGGTCCGCCCCGGCGCTTGTATTTGTAGGGACTGACCTCGATGAGCGCCTCAGTGTGGCCGTGGTACGCCCAGTCGAGCACCGCGATGCCCTGGCGTCCGGTAGCCGTGCGCACAAGGCGGAGCGCGAGGTCGTTGGCTTCGCTGCCGGAGTTGACGAAGAAGAACGTGTCGAGCCCCTCGGGCAGCGTGCGCCGCAGGCGTTCGGCGTAGGCGAGCACGTTCTCGTGCAGGTACCGCGTGTTGGTGTTGAGCCGCGCGGCCTGGGCAGCGAGCGCCTCGACCACGCGGGGATGGCAGTGGCCGATGTGCGCCACGTTGTTGTAACAGTCGAGATAGCGGCGGCCGTCCGCGGCAGTGAGCCACACGTCGTCGCCCTCCACCATGTGGAGCGGCGTGCGGTAGCTGAGGCTGAGATTCTTCCCGAGCAGGCGCCGTCGGGCCTCGGCCAGTTCGGCATCGTCACGCCGCGGCGGCAGGGACGCCGCACCGGGCGTGGCGCACGCCCGCTCGATCGCGGCGCCCAGCGTCTGGCCCACTGGCAACGCGAGCCAGGCCAGCAGATCCCACGCCGGCGCTTCGCTCACGAAGAGATACGGATCGTCTGACGTCGCCTGACGCGTGGCCGAGATCGTCACGCTGATGGCGAGCCTCGCGGCGATGAGATCAGGCACCACGGCGCGTTCGGCCGCGGTGAGCGGCAGCACCGAGTGATAGCCGCCCACGACCGCGAGGCACGCGGCCGCCGGATCGGGCTGGCTGAGCATCGCGTAGGCGGCGGCCACCGCCACTTCAGACACGGTGGGCGCGAACACCGCATCGCCGATGTCGATGACGCCGCTCACCGCGCCGCTCGCCTCGTCCACGAGCAGGTTCCAGTCGTTCGCGTCGTTGTGGATGACCGAGTGGCGCAGGTGCACGAGGGCGGGAACGACGTGCTGGTCGAAGCGATCGAGACAGGCGGCCACGAGGGCGCGACGCGCCGGATCGCGCACGGCGTCGAGTCGCCCGCGCGAGCGCGGTGTTTCGCGGATATGCCAGTCGAACTCGCGGAAGGCGCCGGGATGCCCGAAGCTCTGGAGCGCGACGTCGAGCCGCCCGAGGGCGCGGCCCACATTCCCGAGCACGGCCGCCGTGCGCGTGACCTTCGCGAGCGGCACACCAGGCAGCCACGTCACGAGCCTGAGCGCGTGGCGCTCACCGGTCGGCCCCTCCGCCACGGCGATGTCCGCGCCGTCCACGGCCGGCACCACGCGTGGCAGCGGCAGGCCGGGCGCCGCCGCTTCCACGTGGCGCAGGAGCGCCGTCTGGAACGCCATCGCACTCGCCGGTTCGGCGGCGTTCACGATCTTGAACGTGAACTGTCCACCCGCCGCCCGCACGTGGGCGTTCTGATCGCGCTCGCTGTCGAGCGGCGCGAGAGCCCCCTCGACGCCGAAGTGGGCGTGCAGCAGTGCACGGACCTCGTCGGGCGAGAAGACGGGCCGGGGCGAATCGATGAGCGACGGCGCGGACATGGACGAGGCAGCTTACCGGAATTCTTTCGAGTAAATAGACCGCCGCCAGCTCGGCTGTGATGCTGCCGTCCTTCCGCCCGTGGGCTATCGCCGAGGCGTTCTACGCCGCCGTACGCGCCGATCTCGAACGGCACTGACGCACGCCGCCAGCGTGGCTCCTACTCCTCGCCCATGAAGGGATAGGTGAAATCCGTCGGCGGGTTGTAGGTTTCCTTGATCGACCGCGCGCTCACCCAGCGCAGCAGATTCAGCTTCGACCCGGCCTTGTCGTTCGTGCCCGAGGCCCGCGCCCCGCCGAAGGGCTGCTGGCCCACGGTGGCGCCGGTGGGCTTGTCGTTGATGTAGAAGTTGCCGGCGGCGTTCCTGAGCGCCGCCGACGCCTGGCGGATGACGGCGCGGTCCTTCGCGAAGATCGAGCCGGTGAGCGCATAGGGCGAGGTCTGATCCACCACCTGCAGCATCTCGGCGAACTTCGAGTCGGTGTAGACGTGGGCGGTGAGCACCGGCCCGAAGATCTCCTCGCACAGCAGCTTGTAGCCGGGGTTGTCGGTCTGCACGAGCGTGGGCTCGATGAAGTAGCCGACGCGGCCGTTGCTGCCGCCGCCCTGGATGACCTTCGCGTTGCGCTTCGCGTGGCTGATGTAGCCCGTGATCTTCGTGAACGCCTTCTTGTCGATGACCGCACTCATGAAGTTGCGGAAGTCGCGCGTGTCACCCATCGTGATCTCGCGCATCATGCCGACGGCGCGGTCGCGCACCGACGGCCACAGCGACTTCGGCACGTAGACGCGGCTCGCCGCCGAACACTTCTGCCCCTGGTATTCGTAGGCGCCGCGCACCATCGCCACGGCGACCTCCTGCGGATCGGCCGACGGGTGCACCATGATGAAGTCCTTGCCGCCGGTCTCGCCGACGAGCCGCGGATAGGACTTGTAGGAGCGGATGTTCGTGCCCACGTGGTCCCACATCCCCTGGAACACGCCGGTGCTGCCGGTGAAGTGGATGCCGCCGAGGTCCGGCGAGCCCATCGCGATCTGGCTGACCATCACCGGATCGCCGGGCACGAAGTTGATGACGCCGGGCGGCAGACCGGCCGCCTCGAGCAGCTTCATCGTGTAGTAGGCGCCGAGCATCGCCGTGCCGGCCGGCTTCCACAGCACCGTGTTGCCCATGAGCGCGGGCGTCGTCGTGAGGTTGCCGCCGATGGCCGTGAAGTTGAACGGCGACACCGCGTAGATGAAACCTTCGAGCGGCCGGTAGTCGGTCTGGTTCCACATCGCCGAGGTCGAGACCGGCTGCTCGCGCATGATGTCGGCGCCGAAGGCGACGTTGTAGCGCCAGAAGTCGATGAGCTCACAGGCGGCATCGATCTCCGACTGATACACCGTCTTCGACTGGTTGAGCATCGTCGCGGCGTTCAGCGTGTCGCGCCAGGTCGTCGCCAGCAGGTCGGCGGCCTTGAGGAACACGGCGGCCCGGTCCTCCCAGGGCCAGCTCGCCCATTCCGCCTTGGCCGCCTGCGCGGCGGCGATGGCCGCGGTCACGTCCTTCGGCCGGGCGTGGTGGAAGGTGGCCAGCACGTGGCCATGCTTGTGCGGCATCACGGCCTTGCCGAGATCGCCGGTGCGGATCTCCTTGCCGCCGATGATGAGCGGGATGTCGATCGTCTCACCGGCCATCGACGCCAGCCGGGCCTTGAGCGACGCCTTTTCGGGCGACCCCGGCGCGTAGGACTTGATCGGCTCGTTGACGGGCGGGAGCACGGAGCGGATACCGGAAAAATTGGCGGACATGCAGACAGCCTCTCGATCGCCGCCATGGGCCGCGCGACGACGCGCGGCACCGGGGGCGGCGTACGGTGATTGTAGTCCGATGCCGGGGCGAGGGCGCGGCAGACGCTAGGAGGCGGGCGCGGCGGGCTCGAGCTCGACCTTGATCTGCCGCCACTTGCCCTGGCGGAAGCGCAGGAACGAGAGCGCGCAGCGCGTGAAGTGTCCGAGCAGGATGGCGAGCCAGATATCCGCGGGCTGGAGCTGCCGGAACGACTGCAGCACGGTGCAGAGCCCGATCGGAATCGCCACCTGCGACACGAGCGTGATGAAGAGCGGACTCCTGGTGTCGCCGGTGCCCTGCAGGCCACCGGTGAAGGTGAGCGCGGCGCTGATGAAGAAGCCGGAGACGGCGAGGTAGCGCAGCAGCTGGCGGCCGATGTCGGCCACCGTGCCTTCGGTGGCGCCGAAGATGCCGAGCAGCGGAAGAGGAATGAGGAGGAACATCGCGCCGACGACGGCGGCCACCTTGAGGCCGATCTTCGCGGCGGCGTAGACGCCGTGCAGCGCGCGGTCGGGCTGACCGGCGCCGAGGTTCTGGCCGGCGATGGTGGCGGCGGCGCCCATGAGGCCTACCGACGTCCACGTGATCATCGAGAAGAGTTCGGTGTAGCCGATCGTGTAGGCCGCCTGCGCGGCGGCGCTGTCTTCGAGTCCGCCGATGAAGCGCAGCAGCATGACGCCGGCCACGTTCATCGCGATGCCCTGCACGCCCGTGGGAAGCCCGAACTTGAACAGCGAGCGGATCACTGCCCAGTCGGGCTTCGTACACGTCTCCGGCGTGAAGTGCACGACCAGCTTGTTGTTGAAGAGCAGCCACAGCGCGTAGCCGCTCACGAGCGACGAGGCGATGGCCGTACCCATCGCCGAACCGGCCGTGCCGAACTTCGGGATGAGGAGCAGGTTGAACACCAGGTTCAGCACCGTCATCGTGACGCCGAGCCGCAGCGGCGTCTTGGCGTCGCCGGCGGCGCGCAACGCCGCCGACAGCATGAAGAACAGCAGCATGCCGATGCTGAAGACGAAGTTGATGCGCAGGAACGGCAGTGCCTGCGCCCGCACCTCCGGCGCCGCGTTCACGAGCGTGAGCAGGAACGGCGTGGCGAAGTAGCCGATGGGCGCCAGGATGCAGAACATCCCGACCGCCGTGATGAACGCCTGATAGACCACCGTGTTGACCTTCTGGTGGTCACCGGCGCCGGCAAAGCGGGCGACGAGCACGGCCTGGCCCGTGAAGAGCGAGGCCATGAAGACGATGACCACGAGGAAGATCTGCCAGGCCACGCCGATGCCGGCGTTGGCCGCGAAGCCGAGCATGTTGCCGACGAGCGCGTGGTCGACCACGCCCTGCAGCCCCGCCACCAGGTTCTGGAGCATGGTGGGCCACGCCAGCTTCCACACGGCGGGAGCCAGGGGCCCTTCGATGAGGGAGCGATCGAACTTCTTCGGAGACGCCGGGCCGGCCATCAGAGGACTCCGGATTGTAACGTGCGCACGACGGCCGTCCGGTGCGAATCGACACGAAAGGCTGTGAATAACCCGGGGTGGCCTAGACGTCGAGTTCCTGCGCGTCCTCGGCCCGCTCCATGATGAAGCGGAAGCGCGCCGAGGCGTCCTTGCCCATGAGCTCGTTCATCACGCGGTCGGTCACCAGCTGGTCGGCGATGTCGACGCGGAGCAGCCGGCGGGTTCGCGGGTTGAGGGTCGTCTCCCACAGCACCTTGGGCATCATCTCGCCGAGGCCCTTGAATCGGGTGATCTCGGGCGTGGCGCGGCTGGCCTTCTGCCGCAGGATGAGCTCCTTGTGGGCATCGTCGAGCGCCCAGAA
>JBIKUN010000116.1:0-14664 GCA_044347565.1 Vicinamibacterales bacterium
TCCACCGCCTGGCCGAGCGCGATGCCGATGTCTTCCACCGTGTGGTGCTGATCGACGTCGAGGTCGCCGGTCGCGGTCACGGCCAGATCGAAGGCGCCATGGCGGGCCACCAGGTCCAGCATGTGGTCGAGGAAGCGCACGCCGGTCGTGTTGTGGAAGCGTCCGCGCCCTTCGAGCGTGAGCGCGACCTTCACGTGCGTCTCGGCGGTCTTCCTGTCGATTACGGCTTTGCGCACAGCGCCTCCAGCGCGGCAATCGCCACGCGCGTGTGCTCGAGCGGCCCGACGGTGATGCGGAAGCAGCCGGCGCAGCCGTGTTCCTTGCTGCGATCGCGCACGAGCACGCCACGTGCGCGCAGGCCGTTCACGAACTCGGGCAGCCGGTCCCCGGCGTTCACGAGCACGAAGTTCGTCTCGCTCTTCCAGTGCGGCAGGCCCAGACGCGTCAGCGCCTCGTAGAGCAGCACTTTCGACTCCCGGGCCTGCGCCACGCACCACGGCATGAACTGCGTGTCGGCAATCGCCGCGCGCAACGCCGCCACCGCCACCGCATTCAGGTTGAAGAGGGGCATCACGTAGCGGATCGGCGCGAGCAGTTCCGGCGAACCCACGAGCAGCCCCACGCGGATGCCGGCGAGGCCGTACGCCTTCGAGAACGTGCGGCCCACGATGACGTTCGGGAACTCGCGCGTGAACGACAGGTAGTGCACACCCTGGAAGTCGTGGTACGCCTCGTCGATGAAGACCACGGCGTGCGGCGCCGCCGCGATGACGGCGCGGATGTCGGCCTCGCTCACTGGCCGTCCGCTCGGGTTGTGCGGCGTGTTGATGAAGATGAGCCGCGTGTTCGGCGAGATGGCGGCGAGCACCTTGGCGAGCGGGAACGCGAAGTCCGCATCCGACGGAATCGCAATCGTGCGCGCGCCGAGTGCTTTCGCGTTGATGATGTACGGCTCGAACGTGGGCAGCACGAGAATCTGCTCCGCCTGGCCGCTCGGCGCCACGGGCAGCGCGCCGAGGGTCACGAGACCTTCGGGCGCCTTCGGCATCAGATACGCGATCGCTGTGAGCAGCAGCCCGTCGTCGAGGCCGTTCGTGAGCGCCACCCAGTCGGGATCGGCGCCGATGTGTCCCGCCGTTTCGCGCACGGCGGCTTCGTAGTCGGGATACGTCGCGACGTCGTCCGCCGAGACGCGGCGAATCGCGTCGAGCACGGCGGGTGAGCAGCCGGCGGTGTTTTCGTTCAGGTGCAGGCGCAGGCCCGGACCGAGATTCGGCATTCCCTGAATGATGCTCATCGCCGGCTCGTCTTCTTTCCCGTGGTCGTAGACAGTCTGACGTCGATTGATTGTGCGTGGCCTTCGAGGCCTTCGGCGCGCGCCAGCGTTGCCACCGTGGGCCCGATGGCCATGAGACCGGCCTTCGTGACGCGCTGCACAGAGACCAGCTTCACGAAGTCGGCCGTGTGCAGGCCGCCGCGCACGCGGGCCACGCCGGCCGTCGGCAGCGTGTGGTTCGAGCCGATGGCGTAATCGCCGGCCACCTGCGCCGTCCACGGCCCGATGAAGATCGCCCCGGCGTTGCGGATGCGACCCGCGCGCGCCTCTGTATCCACCACCAGATGTTCGGATGCGGCGTCGTTCGCGAGCGCCACGGCTTCGTCCATCGTCTTCGTCACGATGATGCCGCCGTGGTTCCAGAGCGACGTGGCCGCCGGACCCGTGGCCGGCAGTTGCCGCGCCACTTCCTCGGCCACCTCACGCGCGAGCGACAGCTTCGCCGTGATGAAGACGGCGCGGGCGTCGGGGTCGTGTTCGGCCTGGGCGATGAGGTCCGCGGCGATCCACTCCGCCGGGCCGCTGTCGGCCACGATGAGGATCTCCGACGGGCCGGCGTAGAAGTCGATCGGGCAGTCCTGCGCCACGAGCGCCTTGGCGGCCGAGACCCAGCGGTTGCCCGGGCCCACGATCTTGCTCACGCGCGGCACACTCTTCGTGCCGTAGGCCATCGCTGCCACCGCGTGCGCGCCGCCGATGCGGAACACACGGTCGGCGCCGGCTTCAATCGCCGCGGCGAGTACCACCGGATCCACCGACGGACTGCAGACGATCACTTCGGGCACGCCGGCCACACGCGCCGGAATCGCCGTCATGAGCAGCGACGACGGCAGCGGATAGCGGCCGCCGGGCACGTAGCAGCCCACGCGCTCGAGCGGAATCACGCGCTGCTCCACGCTGACCCCGGGCGCGACGCGGATGCGCCACTCCTTCGGCCGCTGCGCCGTGGCGACGTCGCGAATCGCATCAGCCGCGCGCTTGAGCGCGGCGCGAATCGCCGCCGGCGCCTTCTTCGCGCCCGCCTCGATCTGCTTCCGCGAGACCTCCAGGGGCCCGCTCCAGCCATCGAGCGCCTTCGCGTAGGCCCTGAGCGCCTCGTCGCCGCCGTTGCGCACGTGCTCGACGATCGTGGCCGCCTTCTTCTCGGTGGCCTGGTCGCGGATGACCGACGGCTTCAGCAGCGCATCGACTTCAGCGCGGTTCGTTGAGTGAACGATTTTGATCATGGGTCGTGGTGCTACAGAACGATCTTGTTGAGCGGGTATTCGACGATGCCCTGCCCGCCGGCGGCTTTGAGCCGCGGAATCAGCGTGCGCACCGTCTTCTCTTCGACGATGGTGTTGACGGCGACCCAGTCGGCGTCGGAGAGCGACGAGATCGTCGGGCGCTGCAGCGCGGGCAGCTGGGCGATGACGGCGTCGAGGTCCGTGCGCTTCACGTTCAGCATCAGGCCCACGCGGCCCTGCGCAGCGATGGCGGCCTTCAGCAGCAGCGCCAGCGTTTCGATCTTCTCGCGCTTCCAGGCATCGGCCATCACGGCGGCATTCGCCACGAGGCGCGTGTTGCTCTCCATCAGCGTGTCGACGATGCGCAGGCGGTTGGCCCGCAGCGTCGACCCCGTCTCGGTGGCCTCGACGATCGCGTCGGCGAGCACCGGCGGCTTCACTTCGGTCGCGCCCCACGAGAACTCGACGTCCACTGTCGTGCCCTTCTGCTCGAACCAGTGCTTCGTGACCCGCACGAGTTCGGTGGCGATGCGCTTGCCCTGCAGGTCTTCGGCCTTCTGCACGGGGGAGTCTTCCGGCACCGCCAGCACCCACTTCACCTTGCCGAAGCTCACCTTCGAGTAGACCAGGTCGCAGACCGCGACGAGCGGTGTCTGTTCCGGGTGGCCGATCGCGTGTTCCTCGATCCAGTCCATGCCGGTGAGGCCGGCGTCGAGCACGCCGTCGCTCACGTAACGCGCCATCTCCTGCGCGCGGATGAGCATGCACTCGATTTCGGGATCGTCGATGGTGGGGAAGTAGGAGCGCGAGCTCGTGCGGATCTCGTAGCCGGCACGGCGGAAGAGCGCCACGGTGGACTCTTCGAGCGAGCCCTTCGGAATCCCCAGTTTCAGCGTGCTCATCGCGCGGCCTCCGTCCAGTCGGTCACTTCGGTATTGAAGCAGGTGCGGGCGCCGGTGTGGCACACGTTGCCGTCGCCCTCGCGGGCCGCCTTCACGAGCACGGTGTCGTCGTCGCAGTCCACGAGCAGCTGCTTCACCGCCAGCCGGTTGCCCGAGGTCTCGCCCTTGGTCCAGAGCGTGTTGCGCGTGCGGCTGTAGAACGTCACGTAGCCGATGCGCTTCGTGATGGCCCAGGCCTCGTCGTTCATGAAGCCCACCATCAGCACCTCGCCGCTCTCGTGGTCCTGCACCACGGCGGGCACGAGGCCGTCCAGTTTCGTGAAGTCCAGTGTCATCGGTCGTTCCTTCGTCTCGGTCGTTCGCATGGATGAGTCGGACCGGGTTCCGCGGGGCGCGCACAAACAAAAAACCCCGCCGGATTCCGGCGGGGCTGCTCAGGTTCTGGTGTGAACGCTGGTCCGTGTCTATGGCTACACGTGCAGTCCGGCCGGCCCGAAGGCGGCATGGTGATGGACATGATGCACGTGACGGCGGATGAACACGACCTCGCGAGGATAGCCGAAACGCCGGCCGCTGGCAATCGGCACCGCGGCCGGTGCCTGCGGCTGCACGGCGTACGGGGGCGATGTCCGGATCCACCAGGCGTCCTGCGTAGGAAGGGGTGAGACCCGATTCCCCGGCTGGCTGCGGCCGGCCCCTTGGAGGTTCCGATGCGTTCCGCCGTCCTGCTGCTCGCCCTGTGCTGCACCGCCGCGCCCGCGCTGGCTCAGCCCACCCTCTCGATCACGCCATCTACCTACGTCCTGGGCACTGTCGGCACGACCACCGTGCAGATCGACGGCGGCATGCCGGGCATGTTCTACGCGCTCGTGGGCAGCAGCACGAACAGCGGATTCAGCTACGCCGGTACGGCACTGAACGTCGGCCCGGACGTCCGCATCCTGGCCACGGGCCAGCTCGATATCCAGGGGCGGGCCTCGGTGACGGTGAATCCTCCGTTCACGCAGCTCGGTCGCCAGTACATGCAGGCGGTCACCTCGCCCTCCCCGATCTTCCCGACGCTATTCGGGACGTCCAACAGCGTGGTGCTGGTGAACTCGCAGGACGCCCGCCTGTTCATGCCTGTGGGCGGCGCAGTGACGGCGGCCGGCAACCTGCTGGGTGGTTCACCCGGACTCACGGTGTCGAAGGCGGGCTCGACTTACACCATCTCGCACGCGGGGCAGTTCCCCATCCCCGTTATCGTCCCGTCGGTGACCGTGACCGGCGGAGCCACGGTGACATCGCTCCTCTCCACGGCCGACCAAACCGTCGTGACGCTCAGTGCCGACGCGGCCTTCTGGTTCACGCTGCAGCCCGTGCGGCGATAGGCAGGCACCCCATGACCCGTCGTCTTGCCGCCCTGTTGCCCCTCCTCGCTCTGACCGCGCTTCCCGCGACGGCCCAGCCCCTGCCGATGGGTGTCTTCAGCTGGCAGCTCGCCCCCTACTGCAACGTGCTGTCGCTCACGACGTCGCAGGACGGCGCGGTCTACACCTTCGATGGCACCGACAACCAGTGCGGGGCGTCCACCCTTGGCACGGTGCGGGGCCTTGCCGTCATCAACCCGAACGGCACGGTGGGCATCGGGCTCACCATCGTGAGCACGCCCGGCGGCCTGCCGGTGCACGTGCAGGCCACGATCGACCAAGGTACGCTCGGCGGCCCGTGGACCGACGACCACGGCAACTCCGGCACGTTCGTCTTCGGGCCCACGGCGGCGAGCGGATCGCCGCGGCCCCTGGCGTCGGCGGCGATTCCCACCGGCGTGGTCACGAGCGCGAAGATCGCAGACGGCACGGTGGCTGCGGTGGACGTGAACGCCGCGGAAGTGCAGAAACGCGTGAGCGGCGCGTGCGCGACCGGCGAACTCATGACCGGCGTGAACGAAGACGGCAGCGTGGTCTGCACGGCGGTGTCGTCGGGCAGCGGCGGCGACATCACGGGTGTCACCGCCGGCGTGGGCATGCTTGGCGGTGGCACGACCGGCACGGTCACGCTGAACGTGAATCCGAACCTGGTGCAGGCGCGGGTCACCGGGGTCTGTGCGGGGGGCGAGTCGATCAGCGCCATCGCCGCCAACGGCACCGTGACCTGCGAGGTCGATGACGTGGGCACCGGCGACATCACGAGTGTCACCGCCGGGTCGGGTCTTCTCGGCGGCGGTTCCACCGGAGCCGTGACGCTCAGTGCGAACTTCGGCGGCAGCGGCAGCGCGAACACGGCCGCCCGGTCAGACCACACACACGAGCGTGTGACCTCCTCGAACATCGCCATCGGCCTCGGCGCCGGCGCGTCGATCACCTCCGGCAGCGGCAGCACCGCCGTCGGGGCCTCCGCGCTCGCCGATGCCACGGGTTTCACGAGGAACACCGCCATCGGCTGGAACGCACTGCAGCACACCACCACCAGCCAGAGCACCGCCGTGGGCGCGCAGGCCCTCGCCGACAACGTGACCGGCGGCTCGAACACGGCCGTTGGCGACCAGGCCCTGCGGGTCAATGTGGCCGGGAGTCAGAACGTCGCCGTTGGCAGCAGTGCCCTCAACGCGTCAACCGGCTCCAGAAACCTCGCCCTCGGATTCGTGGCGCTCGGCAACATGACGAGCGGGGACGACAACATCGCGATCGGCGACAACGCGGGGGCGAATGTGACGACCGGCAGCGGCAACATCTACATCGGCAGTCCCGGTGCGGCCGAAGGCGGCACGATCCGCATCGGCCATACCGGCCAGACCAGAACCTTCCTGCGCGGCGTCAACGGCGTGACCACCGCCATCAACAACGCCGTCCCCGTCGTCGTCGACAGCGCCGGTCAGCTCGGCACGGTGTCGTCGAGCGCGAAGACCAAGTTCGACATCCAGGACCTGCCGGCGGACGTGACCAGTGCCGTGGCGCGCCTGCGACCCGTGTCGTTCCGCTACAAGCAGCCGTTCGCGGATGGCTCGACGCCGGTCCAGTACGGGCTCATCGCCGAAGAAGTGCAGCAGGTGCTGCCCGAGCTCATCGCCTACGACGACCAGGGCGAACCCGCCACCGTGAAGTATCACGTGCTGCCGTCGCTGCTCCTCGCCGAGGTGCAGCGCCTGCAGGCGGCCCTCCAGGTGGAGTCGGCCCGCACGACGGCGCTCGCCGCCGCCGTCGCGGAGCTGCGCGCCACGCTCGCCGCCCGCGAGCGCTGAGACGCGAAGACACCGGCAGGCCCGGGCGCGATTGCCCGGGCCTGCACCGTCCCCACACAGGAAGGGACGAAGCCCTGCTATAAATGAGCGGTGCAACGCATCGGCCAGCTGACCACCCTGCTGCAGCGCGCGGGCGAGGGCGACAGCGAGGCGGCCGATGCGGTGTTCGCCGCCAGCTACCCGGTGCTGCGCCGCCTCGCGCACGCGCGGCTGCGCGGCCACGTCCGCAGCCCCACCATCGACACCTCGCTCGTCGTGCACGAGGCCTACCTGCGCTTCGTGCAGGCCGGCGATCTCAGGCTCGAAGACGAGGTCCACTTCCGGCGCTGGGCCTCGAAGGTGATGCGCTCGGTGATCGTGGACCTGGTGCGCCGGCGCAAGGCCGCCCGGCGCGGCGGCGGTGTGGATGAAGTGACCCTGTCGACCGACCTCAACCTGCCGGCCAGCGGACGCGGCGAAGACCTCGTGCTCCGAGTGCACGATGCGCTGACCGCATTTGCCGAGGTGGACGCACGCGCCGCCCACGTCGTCGAGATGCGCTTCTTCGCCGGCATGACCGAGATCGAAGCGGCCGCGGCCCTCGGCGTGACCGAGCGCACCGTGCGCCGCGACTGGGAGCGCGCCCGGTTGATGCTGGCGGAGATGCTGCGGTGACCGACAAGCACGACATCGCCGCGCTGCGCACGCTCAATCGGCTGGTCGACGAAGCGCTCGCGCTCGAACCGTCCGCCCGCACGACATGGCTGGACCAGCTCACGACCGAATATGAAGCCTTCAAGCCGCGCCTCAGGGCGATGCTCGAGGCCGTCGCCTCCGAAGATTTCGACGAGTTCATCGCGACGATGCCCGCCATCGACGTCGAGGCGGCGGACGACGCGGCAGAGGCGCCGGCGACCTTCGAGGCCGGGGCGATGGTGGGCAGCTACCGCCTCGTGCGTCAGCTCGCGCGCGGCGGCCAGGGCGTGGTGTGGCTGGCCGAACGTGCCGACGGCCTGCTCGAGCGCGCGGTCGCCATCAAGCTGCCGGTGGGCCTCATGCACCGGCGCGGCCTGGCCGACCGCCTGGCACGCGAACGCGAGATCCTCGGCCGGCTGGAACATCCGAACATCGCGCGGCTCTACGATGCGGGCGTCGCCGCGAGCGGTGAGCCGTACCTGGCGATGGAGTTCGTGGATGGCCGGCCCATCGATGCGTTCGTCGCCGAGGGCGGGCTCGACACGCGCGCCGTGGTCCGCCTCGTGCTGCAGGTGGCCTCGGCCGTCGCCTACGCGCACGGCGCGCTCGTCATTCATCGCGATCTGAAGCCCTCGAACGTGCTCGTGGACCGCGAGGCCCGCGCGCGTCTGCTCGACTTCGGTATCGCTGCGCTGATGGACGAAGGCGGCGACGAGCGTGATGGCCTCACCGAAGATGGCGGCCGCGCCCTCACGCTGGCCTACGCCTCGCCCGAGCAGGTGGAGCGGCGTCCGCTCGGGGTCGCGACCGACGTCTATTCGCTCGGCGTGCTCACGTTCGAGCTGCTGACCGGTCGGCGTCCCTACGATCTGCCGCGCGACACGGCCGGTGCGCTCGAGGACGCCATCCTGCGCGCCGAACCGGCCGTGGCGAGCCGCGTGGCGGCGTCAGCAGAGCGGCGTCGCGCGCTCGCGGGGGATCTCGACACTATCCTCCGCAAGGCTCTTCGTAAGCCGGCCGCCGAGCGTTACGAGAGCGTGTCGGCGTTTGCCGGCGATCTGCGCCGCTGGCTCGACGGCCGCCCCGTGCTGGCGCAGCCGGACCGCTGGCTTTACCGCACGCGCAAGTTCCTGCGCCGCAACCGCGTGCCGGTCGCCGCCGCGGCGGCGGTGACGCTGGCCGTGGGCACCGGCGCCGGGGTGGCGTACCGGCAGACGCAGCAGGCCCGCGCCGCCGACGCGCAGGCGGCGAGCGCCGTGGTGTTCATTTCGTCGATGCTCCGGCACGCCGATGTCGATTCGCCCGAAAGCCAGTCCGACCTGCTCGTGGTCGATCTCCTGCGCCGCGCCGGCCAGGACGTCCTGGCGATGGAGGCGCCACCGGCGACTCGCGTGCGCCTGATGAACCTCGTGGCGGATGGCCTGCGGGGGTTTGGCCAGGCTGCCGAGTATGACGAGATGACCGCGCGGGCCCAGACCGAGGCTGCCGCGGCGCTGTCGCCCGACCATCCCGAATCGCTACGCGCCGGCTACCTGCGCGCCAACGCGCTGATGCAGCGCGGCAAGCCGGCCGATGCGGCCGCGACGCTGGCGGCCGTGGTGCCGCTGCTGGCTCGCCAGTCGGGCGGTGACGTCCTCACGCTGCTGCGGTCGCTCCGGCTCCAGGCCGACATCGCGCTCGCCGATGCGAAATACCCTGACGCGCAGGCCGCGGCCCGCCAGGCCGTGGCCGTAGCCGACGCGCGTCTCGGACCCACCCACCCCGAAACCGCCGCCGCGCTGCGTACGCTCGGCACCGCGCTCGGGCTCGACAGAGGCAGAAACGACGAAGCGCTGACCGTGTCGGCCCTGGCCCTCGAGCGCACGCTCGCGGCGCACGCTTCGCAGCCGAATCACCCGTGGATTCTGCGCGCGCGGGAGCTGCGGGCGGAGGCGCTCGGTGATGCCGGCGACGTGCCGGCGGCGGTGGCCGAACTCGAACGCGCGCTGGCCCTGAAGATCGCCATCCAGGGGCCGGATTCGCGTGGCGTGGGTTTCAGCACGCACAACCTGTCGGGCAACCAGTACCGCCTCGGCCGCTTCGCCGACGCTCTCGCCAACAACACGCGGGCCCTGGCAATTCTGTCGCCGTCGCTCAACCCGTCATCCATCGACTTCATCAACGTGCGGAACCTTCGCGGTCTCATCATGATCGCCATGAGGCGCGGTCAGGACGCCGTCGATGCCATCAACGCCGGGATGGATGACAACCGGCGGATCATTGGCGCGACCAATCCCCAACTGCTCACCAACCGCGCGGTCGTCGCTCTTGGCCAGGCTTACGAAGGCCGCCGCGCCGACGCCGCGCGCGCCATGGACCGGACCGTGGCCGATATGCGCGCGGCTGGTACCGCCGCCCCGGCCGCGCTGCTGACGGCCGGGCGGCTGAAGGTGTTGCTCGGACGCGGGGACGAGGCCGCCGCGCTGTTCGCCGAGGCCGAATCCGCCGCCGGCACGGCCGCGCCGGCCGAACGTCTGGTCGCGCAGATCCGGATGGAGCGCGCGCTGCTCGTCACACCGGCCGACGCCGCGAAGACCTCCATCACCCAGGCACTTGCCCGCCTCGACGCGCTCTATCCGGTGCCGACGCCGTGGCAGGCTGATGGCCATGTGGCGCTCGCGCGATTGCTGCGCGATGAGGGACGCATCGCCGACGCTGATGCCCATGCGCGCGTCGCCGTCGACGTCTGGCGCTCGCTCAATCCCGACGGCCCGTGGCTGGCCGAAGCCGAGCGCCTGCGGGCGCCGGCGTCCACGACCGTCACGCGCTGAAGCCCGTCCCCGGGCCACCCGCTCACGGTGCCGCACCGGGCCACGCGCCCGCATTGCCGCCCTCCCGCGCGCCGCATGTCCGGTTTTCCGCGCCCGTTGCGTAGGAAGAGACAGGGCGGCCTGTGCGCCCATCAAGGAGCAACGACATGGCGCGTATGTGGAGTGTGATGGTGCTGGTGGTGCTGGCGGCGGTGCCGGCGTGGGCGCAGGACCGCGATCGCGGCTGGGCGCAGCTGTCCTTCGGCGGGGCGTTTTCGACCGCCGGCGAGGAGACGCGGAGATTCGAGGGCCGCTATTTCGGCGAGCCGTTCATCGATCAGGCCGACTACCCGGCCCCCAAGGCCACCTGGACGTTCGACGTGGGCGGCGGCGCCTGGCTCACCGAGCGCCTCGGCGTGGGCGTGAGCGTGGGCCGCGCGAGCCGCGAGTACGACGTGCCTGTGTTCATCACGGTGCCGAGCCCGAACCGTCCGAATGCCGCAGCCACGGCGCGGAGCCTCAGCCCGTTCTTCGACCGCGTGGAGACGGAGATCAACGTGCATGCGGCCTGGGCGCTCGTGAGCCGCGATCGTGTGCGCCTGCGTGTCTTCGGCGGCCCGACGTTCTTCAGGTACAAGGACATGCTGACCTACGGGCTCGAGTCGAACCAGACGCTGCCCGGCGGCGTGAACACGGTGAGAATCGTGAGCCTCGACGCGCAGGAGTTCACCGCCAACACCATCGGCTTCCACCTGGGGCTCGATGGCGGCTACTTCTTCACCGACCACATTGGCGTCGGTGCCATGGCCCGCCTCAGCCGTGGCTCCGTGGATCTCGACGAGCCCGATCCGGCGCCGCCCACGACGCCCCTTCCGAACACCTTCCAGCCGTTGCACACCGGTGACGGTTCGGTGGGGGTGGGCGGATTCGTCCTCGGCGTAGGGCTCCGCCTGCGGTTCTGACCAGCGCGGCCGTGGTGTGACCGGTCCGGTGGTGCCGCCCTTGCGCGGCCGCCGGACCGTGGCACACTAGGTTCATGCGCACCAGAGCCTTCGCCGTTGCCCTGGCTGCCGTGGCCGCGACCGGATTCGGGCTTGCCGCTCAGGCACAGAAGCCCGCACCCGCCGCTGCGTCCAGGGTGGTCGTCTACAAGTCCCCCACTTGAGGGTGCTGCGGTTCGTGGATCCAGCATCTGCGGACTGCCGGCTTCCAGGTGGAAGCCCACGACGTCACTGACCAGCGCCTCAATACCGTAGCTGCCGAGGCCGGTGTGACCGACGACCTCCGGTCGTGCCACACCGCGAAGGTGGACGGCTACACGGTGGAAGGCCACGTACCGGCCGCCGACATCCAGAAGATGCTGAAGGAGCGGCCGAAGATCACCGGCATCTCCGTGCCCGGCATGCCCGTGGGATCGCCCGGCATGGAGCAGGGCGGCATGAAGCAGCCGTACGACACGGTCGCCTTCACCAAGGGCGGCGCGAAGACCGTCTACGCCCGCCATCGCTGAGCGAGGGCATCCGGCCGCGTGCCCCTGACGGCGCCGGGGTCAGGGCACGCGGATCGTCACCTCGGGCAGTGTGTCCCCACCCAGTGGGCACGCCGCCGCTGCCGGCCGCAGGCGGCGCCCATGACAGAGACACCGTGGCCGCTCGCCACCGCGGTGAAACTGGACGGCGCGGGGTGTCGAGAAAGTGCCGGCGGCCAGGGCCACGCGGGCGGCATTGACGTTGATGAACGGGAACGTGCGCCCGGTGCGCGTGTCGGTCACCGACGTAGCGGTACCGCGCAGTGCCGCCAGCACCGACGACACCGACGCGCCCGGCACCGCCTGCTTCAGGATGGCCCAGGCGCCGGCGACGTGCGGCGCCGCCATCGAGGTGCCCGGCTTCTGTATATAGAAGCCGAAGAAGCTGGCCGCGTAGATGTCGGTGCCCGGGGCGAGCAGTGACAGGAATGGCGCCTCGTTGCTCGTCGAGGTCACCCGCAGCGGCGAGAACTTGGTGGTGTTGCCCACGCTCACGACGCCGCTGTCGAGCACGACCACCGTCCAGCGGTTGCCGGTGAATCCGGCACTATGGGCGGCCGGCGCGTTGGTCAGGGGCACGCTGGCGGCGAGTGTGGGCTCGAGGCGCGCAGGTCCTGCCGCTGCGCGGCTGGGAGGCGGGCGCCGCGTCCCCCATCCGTCTCGCCCGGCCAGCTCGTCAATGATGGCCGGGACGGCCCGCGCGCACGGCCCAGCGCAGCTTGGCCGACGACGCCCGGCGATTGGCCCGCGTCTCCTCCTTCGTCGAGCGCACGACCTCGCGGGCGATTGACGCGTAGAGGCCAGCGCGGTGGCCGGTCTGGAACGCCTTCTTCACCCGCCGGTCTTCCCCCGAGTGGAACGTCAGGATGGCCACGCGCCCGCCAGGCGCGAGGCACGCCGGCAGGGCGTCGAGCAGCCGCTCCAGGGCGTCGAATTCGGCGTTCACCGCAATCCGCAGCGCTTGCAGCGTGCGCCGCACCGAGAGTTTCACCTCGCCGCGTGGCAGATCCGGCAGGGCGGCGCCAAGGCCCAGACGCAGAGTGCGCTCGAGCGCATGCGTGGTCGTGACGCGCTCACGCGTGAGCAGCCGCGCGATGAGGCGGGCGTGCGGCTCGTCGGCGTGCGACTCGAGCAGCGTCGCGAGGGCCGCCTCGTCGAGGTCCGCGAGCAGCTCCGCCGCGGGTCTGCCGCGCGACGGGTCCATGCGCATGTCGAGCGGACCCACCGTCTTGAAGTTGAAGCCGCGCGCCGGGGTGTCGTGCTGCATCGACGAGACGCCGAGATCCGCGAGGATGAGGTCGGCGCCGCCGGGCGCGTGGTGCGCGATGACGTCCGCGAGGCCGGCGAAGCTCGCGTGCCGCGTCACGCAGACGTCAGTGCCGTAGCCGGCCGCGCGCAGGCGCGCCTCCGTGCGCGGCAGCTCGAGACTGTCCACGTCGAGGCCGAGGAGACGTCCGCCCGGCCGGATGTGCGCAAGCAGTGCCTCGGCGTGACCACCGCCGCCGAGCGTCGCGTCCACGACGACATCACCGGGCCGCGGCTGCAGCGTGCGCAGCACCTCGCGCAGCATGATCGGACGATGCGGGCTCGTCGCCTCGATGTGTGCGAGCCCCTCGGCGTTCAGTGGCGACGCTCCGGGCCGCGCGCGCGGGAAGCGCTGCCGCCGGTTCTCTTGCTGCGGCGCCCTCGTCGGCACCGTCAGGCCGGTGGCCAGATGACCAGGAACTTCCGTGGATCACCGTTCCAGTTGCGCAGCTGCAGGTAGCACCCCGGCCGATCGCTGCCGGTTGCAGGTGCCATCGCGACGCCCACGTTCTGTGACGACGGGGTGAGCCCGAGGCCGCGTCCGCCCGGGGCGCGCGGCACCATCTGCTGGAACGTTCCCGCGGAGCCCTCCAGGTACACCTTCACGGTACACGCGGCCTGCGGCACGAACATCCCCACGCACCCGACGGTGGTGCCGGTTGCCTGCGTCACCCGCGTGCCGGAGCTGCCCACGACGCCGAACGCGTCCGCGACGTCCACTGAGCGGGCATCGGCGCGTTGGTCGAGTCTGAAGCCGCAGCTCGGCCAGTCGCCGCTGCCGGTGCCGGCAGCGACCGGAACGCTTTGATACGCCCAGCCGCCCGTCCGGACCTCGGCCGGATGGAAGATGCCGGGCGTGGGCCGCGGATCGTACTGGCCGTGGGCGACGGCCACGCCTCCCGCCAGGAACAGCAGACCGAGGGCTGCGCGCAGCATCATGGCCGACATACTAGCCGAACCTCGGCGACGCCCATTTATTCTGGGGCACGTATGGCGGAACCGCTCAAACACCAGTTCGGACCACCGGTCGTGCGGCGTCTGGCGGCCGAGATCGCGGCTGCTCATCGGCGCTTCGATCGCGCGGGCTTCGAACGTGACGCCCTGCGCGGCTTCGAGGCGCTCGAGCTGCTCGATCGTGGACGGCATCTCGGCCGGGTCCTGCGCGACCACCTGCCGGCGGAGTTCCCGGCCGCGGTGCAGGTGCTGCTCGCGACGCTGCCCGAGCACAAGGCACCGGCCGGCGGGATGGCGTCGTTCTACTACCTCGCGCATACCGAGTTCGTGCGGCAGTTCGGCGTGCCGCACCTCGAGGCGTCACTCACGGCGCTCCATGCGCTCACGCAGGTGTTCACCGGCGAGTTCGCGATCCGGCCGCTCATCGACGCGCATCCCAGGCCGGTGCTGGAGCGCCTGCACGACTGGACGCGCGACCCGAGCGAACACGTGCGCCGCCTCGTCTCCGAAGGCACGCGCTCGCGCCTGCCGTGGGCGCCGCGCCTGCGCGCGTTCGCCGCCGATCCGTCGCCCGTGGTCGCGCTGCTCGAACGTCTGCGGGACGACGAGTCGCTCTACGTCCGCCGCTCGGTGGCCAACAACCTCAATGACATCTGGAAGGACCATCCGGCGCGGCGCGTCGACATGGCCGCCGCGGGGATGGACGGCGCCGCGGCCGAGCGCCCCTGG
>JBIKUN010000018.1:0-46228 GCA_044347565.1 Vicinamibacterales bacterium
CGCGTTGTCGCCCTCGGTGCCGCCGCCCGTGAAGACGACCTCGGAGGGCTCGGCGCCGAGGAGCGCCGCCATCGAGGCCCGGGCGCCGTCGAGCACGGCCTTGGCCTGCTGCCCGAAGTGGTGGACGCTCGACGCATTGCCCCACACATCGGCCGCCATCCTGCAGAAGCGATCGAGAGCGGGCGATACGAGGGGCGTCGTGGCGTTGTGATCAAGGTAGATGCGCGGCACCACCCCATGATCGTAGCAAACGCCCTAACCCTCAGCAACAAAGGGACTAGACACCTATTTCGCGCGATGCCTATACTGGCAGGGCTTCAGTCCGGAGCCCATCTCCCAGGTGCATCACGGCGAGCGGCGCGGGCGTAGGGTGCCCGGTTTTCGGGGAGGTTTCAGCAATGTGGAAGCGTGACGAGTCGCCCAAGCCGGTAACGCCGGCCCCGGCACCCGCGCCAGCAGCGACGCCGGCGCACACACCTGCCGTCCCCAGTGGCGGCGACATTCGCCCGCAGACTGCGAGGGACAGCGTGAACATTGGCAAGTCGGTCTTCATCAAGGGAGAGCTCAGCGGCAGCGAAGACCTCACCATCGAGGGCAACGTCGAGGGGCGCATCGAGCTGAAGGACAACACGCTCACGATCGGGCCGAACGGCAAGATCCGCGCGGAAGTGTTCGCCAAGCAGGTGATCGTGCTCGGGGAAGTGACCGGTAACGTCTCGGCGTCCGAGAAAGTGGACATCCGCGACAACGGCTCGGTCGACGGCGACGTCACCTCGCCGCGCGTCGCCATCGCCGAAGGCGCGCACTTCCGCGGCGCCATCGACATGCAGCGCGCCGGCCAGGGTGCCAAGCCCACGGCCGCCGCGGCCCCCGCGGCGCCGGCTGCGGCCGCGACCCCCGCGCCCGCCAAGGCCGGCGCCTAGATTCGCTCCCTGACGCGAGGCCGGTGTCCCCCCGGCCTCGCCGAGGGGTTGTGCTGTGGCTGGCGGACTGAACGATCTCTTCTCGCGACTGGGCGGGCGGCGTGGCGATGCCCCCGGGGCTACCCCTGCGCCCGCGGCGGCGGCCGATCCCGAACTCGTCTATCCCACCAAGGCGCTGCCGAAGTTCCTCGCGAACATGGCGGCCAGGCCCTCGCCGGCGCTGCTTGACCTCGGCCCCGTCGCCGGCAGCAACGTCTCGTTCTTCGGCGAAGAGCTCGGCTGCCGCATCCGCGTCGAAGACCTGATGGCCGACATCGAACGCTTCACCGCCGCCGGCACGCTCGACCAGCTGCCGGAGTTCTTCCGGACCCGCTTCAAGAGCGAACCCGGCAGCATCGACGGCATCCTGTGCTGGGATGTGTTCGACTATCTCGAAAAGGGCGCCGCGGCCTCGCTCGCCACCGCGCTCACGCGCCTGCTCGGCGCCGAGGGCTCGCTGCTCGGCTTCTTCAGCACCGCCTCCGATCCCGGGCGCGCGCACTATACGAAGTACATCGTGGTCGATCAGGGCAACCTGCGCTACCGCACTTACGCCGGCACCCGCGTGCGTCAGCACAGCCTGCAGAATCGGGACATCATCAAGCTCTTCGAGAGCCTGCGCGTGTCGGATTCGTTCCTGATGAAGACCAACATCCGCGAGATCATCTTCCGCAAGCCGGCGTACCTCGCCGGGCGGTGACCGGCGCCCGCCGCAGCACCGATCCCTTGGGACTGCGGTCAACAGCGCGAGTGCCGCCGGGCACTTCGCGGCAGCGGCGGGCATGCCCGTCACCGTGCGTCGCCGCGCGAGCGTATGATACGATTCTCGGTCGCCCGCTAAGTCTTTGTTCCGCACGGGGTTGGCCCGCGCCGATAGCAAGCGTCCGACACCGGGTCAATCCCATGGAATCAGATCTCTCCCTCGAGTTCCTCCGCGTGGTCGAGCAAGCCGCGATTGCCTGCGCCCACACCATGGGCCAGGGCGACCGGCACGGATCGGATCAGGCGGCCGTCGAGGCGATGCGGCGCGAACTCGACACCGTGCCCATCGACGGCACGATCGTCATCGGCGAAGGCGAACGCGACGAAGCGCCGATGCTCTTCATCGGCGAGAAGGTGGGCCTGGCGGGGAAGGCCAACGGCGACCGCCGCACCTACGACAAGGTCGACATCGCCGTCGACCCGCTCGAAGGCACGAACCTCTGCGCCACCGGCGCCGCCAACGCCATCGCCGTGCTGGCGGCCTCGGACGAGGGCGGCCTGCTGCACGCGCCCGACCTCTACATGGAGAAGCTCGTCGTCGGGCCGAGCTCGAAGCACCTGGTCGATCTCGACGCGCCGGTACGCGAGAACCTGCGCGCCATCGCCCGCGCCTTGAGCCGTCAGATCGATGAACTCACGGTGGTCGTGCTCGACCGGCCGCGTCACGAGAAGCTGATCCACGACATCCGCGAGACCGGCGCCCGCATCCGCCTCATCGGCGACGGCGATCTCTCCGCCGGCATCGCCGCCGCGGTCTCGGGCAGCGGCGTCCATGCCGTGATGGGCACGGGCGGCGCGCCGGAGGGTGTGCTCACGGCGGCCGCGATGCGCTGTCTGAACGGCGAGATCTTCGCCCGCCTCGTCATCGCCAAGCCGGAAGACGAAGAGCGCTGCAAGGCGATGGGCATCACCGATCCCAAGCGCATCTACCGCTCCGAGGATCTGGCGCGCGGCAAGCACATCATCTTCGCCGCCACCGGCGTGACCGACGGCAGCCTGCTCAAGGGCGTGCGCTTCTTCGGCGACGGCATCCGCATGAGCTCGATCGTGATGCAGAACAACCCGCATCGCATCCGCTTCATCGACAGCATCCAGGTCTACGCCGGTCCGTCGGTCAAGATCCGCTTCTAGCCGCCGCCGGTGACTGCGACGCCCGACACCGTCGCGGCCGGGGCCTTCAATCCCCGGCGGAACGTGCTCGCCGCCGCGGCGGCCAACGGCATCGGCTTTGCGGGCTTCACGCTCGTGATGCCGTTCCTGCCGCTCTACATCCGCGAACTCGGCGTGCAGGATGTCGCCGACATCGCGCTCTGGACGGGCCTCACGCTCGGCGCCACGCCCGCGGTGACCGCGATCAGCGCGCCGCTCTGGGGCCGCGTGGGCGATCGGTACGGCAGCAAACTGCTCGTCATACGCTCGCTTGGGGCCTTCGTGCTCACGAAAGCGGCGATGGGGTTCGTCACCGCGCCCTGGCAGCTCTTCGCGCTGCGCGCCCTGCTCGGCGTGTTCGCGGGTTATGGCGCGCTCACCGTGTCGATGGCGGCCGAATCGGTGCCGCGCGAAAAGATGGCCTCGGCCATCGGCACCGTGCAGGTGGCACAGCGGCTCGGGCCGGCCATCGGCCCGATCGTCGGCGGCGTGATCGCCCCGCTCGTCGGGCTGCGGGCGACGTTCTTCGTGGCCGCGGCGATCTACCTCGTGGCGGTGCTCATCATCGCCGTGGTGTATCGCGAGCCACGCACCCGGCAGGCGCGCGCCGCCTCGCGTGGGCTGCGCGAGGTGTTCCGCGAGCTGTCAGCGACGCCCGGCTTCTGGATGGTGTTCGCCGTCATCCTCGGTCTGCAGCTCGTCGACCGCAGCTTCGGCCCGATCCTGCCACTTTATGTCGAGTGGCTGGTGCCGGCCGCGCAGGTGCCGTTCGTCTCGGGCGTGCTCTTCTCGGTGGCGGCGTGCTTCGCCGCGCTCGGGCACCGCGTCGCGGCGCCGCTGCTCGAGCGATACACGCCGCGCGTGCTCATCACTGGCGCCTCACTGGCCACCGCGGCGGGTCTGCTGCTGCTCATCCTGGTGCCGTCGGTCACGGCGTTCGCCGTCGCCCTCGCCATGTCCGGCGCGGCCATCGGTGTTGGCATGACGGCGGCCTTCACGTCCGGGGGCGCGCTGCTGCCGGCTGACGCGCACGCCACCGGCTTCGGCCTGATGATGACGGCCTCGCTCATCGGCCTCGCGGCGAGTCCGATCGTGGCCGGCTTCATCAGCGGTCCGGAGCTCGCCGTGGTGTTCGAAGCCGATGTCGCGCTGCTCGTCGTGCTGGCGGCGTGTGTGTGGGCGTGGATGGCGCGCGGCCGCGCCGCGCACGCCCACTAGCGGCTATTCATCGCCGGCGGGCGGCGTGCGGTGCTTCTGTTTGCGGAGCGGCCGCTTCGTCTTGTCTTCATGCCGGCCGCCGGTCTGGCGGGGCAGCGGTACCCGCGGCAGCTTCGGCTTGCGCATGGCCGTCTTCGCGCGCGCCATCGTCAGTGCGCCTCGACTCCGGCCGCGCCGGCCGCCGCGGGGCGGTGGGGGGCGTGGGGATGCCAGCCTGAGAGGAGCATCAGCACGGCGAAGCCGATAACGTAGGCGAGCGCCACGTGCCAGCCGTGCCGAAGCCACTGCGCCACCGACTTGCCTTCGGGGAACACGTTGGTCACGGCGACGCCGGCCGACGATCCGAACCAGATCATGGAACCGCCGTAGCCCACGGCGTAGGCCAGCATGCCCCAGTCGTAGCCACCCTGGCGGAGCGCCAGCGCCGTCAGCGGGATGTTGTCGAACACCGCCGACACGAAGCCGAGGCCGAAGGCCGTCTGCCACGAGGCCGCCGGCAGGCGCTCGACCGGCATCATCGAGGCCGCCAGCACGAGCGAGAGCAGGAAGACCGCCCCGGTGACCGCGCTCGGCAGCACCGTCCAGTCGGGCTTCCGATAGGCGGCGGTGACGAGGATAGCGGCCCAGAGCGCCACGCCAAGCACCGGGAACTGATTGGCGAGATCCGGCGCCGTGGCATTCACGCCGATGTTGGCGGCGAGCGCCGCGGCGAGGAGCACGGCCACGACGCCGATCCGCCCCCAGTCGACGGCGTGCGCGTGGTCGCCGGCGACGCGCATCGGCGCATGCGCGTGCTGCTGGCGGGCGGCGATGAACCCGCAGACGGCGAGCGCCGGCAACGCCGCGACATACGCATGCGTGACGTCGAGCGGCGAGACGCCGTCGATCCACATCATGGTCGTGGTGGTGTCGCCGACGACGCTGCCCGAGCCGCCGGCGTTCGACGCCGCCACGATGGCCGCCAGATAGCCGATGTGGACCGACGGGAAGACGATCCTGGCGACGGTCGCGCCGATGAGCGCCGCCGCGATGTTGTCGAGGAACGACGACAGCACGAAGACGAGCCCGAGCAGGGCGAAGCCGCCGCCCCAGCCCGCCGGCAGCACGCGCGGCAGCGCCTCGGGCACGCCGCTGTCCTCGAACTGGCGGGCGAGCAGCGCGAAGCCGGTGAGCAGCAGGCCGAGGTTGGCGATGACGACCCACTCGTGCACGAGGTGCGTGCCGAGGCCGGCCAGGCCCGCGCCCTCGCGGAAGGGCGAGAGCAGCACCTTGTAGAGCGCGATGACGGTGAGGCCCGAGACGGCCACCTTCAGCGTGTGATGATGGAAGAGGGCGACGCCGGCGAGCGTCAGGGCGAAGAGCACGAAGTCGATCGGGATCTGTGGCACCAAGGCTCCGCGGATGCCCGCCGACAGGCGGTCAAGTGTGCGATTATACGCTGCAGGATCCTACCCATGACCGAACGACGGCTCGCCGCCCGCGAACGCGCGGCGCTCGTCGGGCTCGTCACCGGCGCGATGCGCCGGGCCGACGCCGAGCAATCACTCGAGGAACTCGCGGGACTGGCCGATGCGGCCGGCGCCGACGTGGTCGTGCGCGCGCTGCAGGAACGTCCCACGCCCGACCCCGGCACCTTCATCGGCCGCGGCAAGGCCAAGGCACTCGCGCTCGCCTGCGCCGAGGCGCGCGTCGATCTCGTCATCGTCGACAACGAGCTGACGCCGGCGCAGCTGCGCGAACTGCAGGACGTCGTCGCCTGTAAGGTCGTCGACCGCACGCAGCTCATCCTCGACATCTTCGCGAAGCGCGCCCGCACCCGCGAGGGCAAGCTCCAGGTGGAGCTCGCGCAGCTGAAGTACCTGCTGCCGCGGCTCGTCGGCGCGAGTTCGGCGCTGTCGCGCCTCGGCGGCGGCATCGGCACCCGCGGCCCGGGCGAAACGAAGCTCGAAATGGACCGCCGCCGCATCCGCACGCGCATCAAGGTCATCGGCGACGAAATCGAACAGGTGCGCAAGCGGCGCGGCCAGCTGCGTGAACGCCGCGACAAGGCGATGGTGCCGACGGTGGCGCTCGTTGGCTACACGAACGCCGGCAAGACCACGCTCTTCAATCGCCTCACCAAGTCGGACGCGGTGGCCTCCGACGCGCTCTTCGTCACGCTCGATCCGCTCGTGCGCCGCATGCGCCTGCCCGACGAACGCGAGCTGCTCGTGTCCGACACGGTCGGTTTCATCGATCGCCTGCCACATGCGCTGGTCGCCGCCTTCCGCGCCACGCTCGAGGAGGCGGCGGACGCCGACCTCATCCTGCACGTCATCGACGCGTCGCATCCCGAACGCGAGCGGATGATTGCCGCCGTGATGCGCGTGCTCGAAGGTGTGCACGCGCTCACGGTGCCGCGTTTCGAGGTCTACAACAAGGTCGACCAGATGACGGCCGACGAACGCGCCGCCCTCGAGAAGGCCGATCCCGCCCGTTTCTGCATCTCGGCGGTGACCGGGGAAGGCTGCGACGCGCTCGTCGAGGCGGTGGCTGCCGCCGTGGCGCTCGATCGCCAGCGCGTGAGCGTGGAACTCGACCCCGACAACCCGGCCGACCACGAACGCCTGCGCTGGATCTTCCGGCACGGCCGCGTCGTCTCGCAGGTCACGATCGGCACGCGCACGCGCATCGAGGCGGATGTGCCGCGGCGTCTGGCCGGACAGCTCCAGCCGGTGGAGAGGCCGCATGCGTAGCCGTTTCACGGGAGTTGCGGCGCTGGTCGCGCTCACGCTCGCGGTCGCGTGCACGCCGCCGCCGGCGGTTGTGACGACGCCGGTCGCGCCGCAGCATCCGGACTTCCTGTTCCCGGCCACGCCCGAGGGCACCCCGAAGGCGACGGTCGATCGGCTGGCGCGCGGCTGGCGCCTCCTGCAGGCCAACGATCTGGCGGCCGCCGATCGCGAGTTCGCGGCCTTGCTCAGCGCGAATCGCGACTTCGCGCCGGCGCGGGCCGCCGCCGGCTACACGGCGCTCGCGCAGAAGCGGGCGAGTGACGCCGTCGCGCAGTTCGACGCCGCGTCGCCGGCCGGCACGCCCTACGCCCCGGCCCTCGTTGGCCGCGGGCTCGCCCAGCTCGCGCTGACGCGGGAAGAAGATGCGCTGGCCAGCTTCGAAGCGGCGCTCGCCGTGGACGCCGCGGTTCCCGAACTCGCCGAACGCGTGGCCACGCTGCGCGTACGCGTCGTGCAGGACCGCATCGGCCGGGCCGAGCGGGCCGCCGCCGCCGAGCGCTGGGACGAGGCGCGCACGGCGTATCGCGCCGCCATCGAGGCCTCGCCCGACGCCGCGTTCCTCTATCGCGATCTGGCCGCCGTCGAACGCCGCGCGGGACGCCCCGAGACGGCGCTCGAACTCGCCCGCGCCGCGCTCGTCTACGACGCCGACGACGCGCGCGCGCACATCATCATCGGCGACGTGCTGGCCGAGCGGCGCGAGCTCGACGAGGCGCTCGCCGCCTACCGCAAGGCGGCGGCGATCGAGCCGTCGCCGGCGCTCGAGTCCACGATCGCCCGGGTGCGGGAGCGGGCCCGCGAGGCGGCCCTGCCCAGTCAGTACCGCGCGATTCCTGATCGTCCACAGGCCAGGCGCGGTGAGCTCGCTGCGCTCCTCGGTGTGCGCCTCGCGGCGCCGCTCCAGCGCGCGCCGCAGCGGCAGGTCGTCGTGACCGACGTGCGCGGCCACTGGGCCGAGTCGTGGATTCAGAGCGTGGCGCGCAGTGGCGCCATGGAGGTGTATCCGAACTACACCTTCCAGCCGGATGCGCTGCTGCAGAGGCTCGGCCTCGCCGACGCCGTGAGCCGCGCGCTCGGCGTGCTGCGGCCGGCAGCCACGGTGGCCGGCTGGGACGCGACCGCGCTTGCGGTCAGTGACGTGCCGGCCGATCACCTCGCCTATCCCGCGGTGCGGCGTGCCGTTGCCTCCGGCGTGCTGCGTCTCGAAGGCGGTGCCTTCCAGCTGCTGCGCCCGGTGACCGGCGCCGAAGTCGTGGACGTGGTCTCGCGCCTGTCCGCCATGGCCGGAGCGCGCCGATGAGCGAGCCCGTGCTGACGCTGGCCAATCAGCTCACGCTGCTGCGTCTGCTGCTCATCCCGGTGTTCGTGCTGGCGATCGTGTACGGCCGTTTCGGCTGGGCGCTCGTGGCGTTTGCCGCCGCCGGCCTCACCGACGCCCTCGACGGCCTCGCGGCCCGGCGCGCCAACCAGAAGACGTCGCTCGGGGCGTGGCTCGATCCGGCGGCCGACAAGCTGCTGCTCGTGACCACGTTCATCGTGCTGACGCTGCCGAATCTCGGCCTGCCGAACCGCATTCCGCTCTGGCTCACGATTCTCATCATCAGCCGCGACGTGGCCATCGTGCTCACCGTGGCGATCGTGAACCTCGCCGTGGGCCCGCGGACCTTCCGGCCCTCGCCGCTCGGGAAGGCGGCGACGGCGCTCTTCATCGTGACCGGGGTTGTGGTGCTCTTCTTCAACTACCTGGGGCGCACCTCGCCCGTGGTCGATGCCTGCATCTGGGCCTCGCTTGCCATCACCCTGGCTTCGTCGGTGGACTACGTGCGTCGCATCACCCGCACCGCCCGGCCCGCTGCGTCCCGGCCCTGAGCCCGCGTCCCGGCCCGGGCCTAGGTGCGGCGCCCATTCACTGGTAGTATTTCCGGCGGCGCGACGCCAATTTCGAGTTCGGGGGACCCATGGAACGTTCACGGACGAGCGTGCGCCTGTCGCTCGCGACAGGCCTGATGGTGGCGGGACTAGCGGCGGGTGTGGCCGCGCAGCGAGCGGCGGCCCCGGCCCCGGCGCCTGCGCCCGCCGGACAGTGGCGGACATATGGCGGCGACCTCGCCAGCACGCGGTATTCACCGCTCGAGCAGATCAACGCCTCGAACTTCGGTTCGCTGCGCATTGCCTGGCGGTTCCGCACCGACAACTTCGGTCCGCGCCCCGAGATCTCGCTGCAGGCGACGCCGCTCTACGCGAATGGCGCGCTCTTCGCCGCCGTTGGCTCGCGGCGCGCGGCTGTGAGCCTCGACCCGGCCTCCGGCGAACTGCTCTGGGCCAAACGCTTCGACGAACGTCCCCGTACATTCCCGCGCGGCCTCTCGGGCCGTGGCGTGGCCTACTGGGAGTCGGGTGCCGTGAAGCGCGTGTTCATGGTGTCGCCGGGCTACCAGATGCTCTCGATCGACGCCACGACCGGCCAGCTCGACCCGGCCTTTGGTGCCAAGGGCGTCGTGGATATGCGCACGCTGCTCGGCTACTCCGTCGAAGACGTGGAGAAGGCCGAGATCGGCCTGCACTCGGCGCCGATCGTCGCAAACGGCATCATCATCGTCGGCTCGGCCCACCTTGCCGGCGGCGCGCCGCCCACCAAGGAACACATCAAGGGCGTGGTGATGGGCTTCGATGCCCGCACCGGCAAGAAGCTGTGGGGCTTCACCGCGATTCCCGGTCACGGCCAGAAGGGCAATGACACCTGGCTGAACGAGTCGTGGACCTACACCGGCAACGCCGGCTCGTGGGCGCAGATGTCGGCCGACGAGGCGCTGAACCTCGTCTACGTGCCCGTCGAGGCGCCGACCGGCGACTACTACGGCGGCCACCGCCCGGGCGACAACCTCTACTCGAGCGGCATCGTCGCCCTCGACATCAAGACCGGCACGATGAAGTGGGCGTTCCAGACGACACACCACGACATCTGGGACTGGGACATGCCGAGCGCGCCCATCCTGGCCGACATCACTGTGGACGGCAAGGCCATCAAGGCCGTGGCCGTACCCACCAAGCAGAACTACCTCTACGTCTTCGATCGCACGAACGGCTCGCCCGTGTGGCCGATCGTCGAGACGGCCGTGCCGAAGGGCGACCTGCCCGGCGAGTGGTACGCGCCGACGCAGCCCATTCCGAGCAAGCCGCCCGCTTTCGGCCGTCAGGGCGTCAAGGAAGAAGACCTGCTCAACTTCACGCCCGAACTGAACGCCAAGGCGAAGGAGTTCGTGAAGGGCTGGCGCATGGGCAGCATGTGGGAGCCGCCGTCCGAGCTGAATCCTGCCGCCGGAAAGTTCGGCACGCTTCAGCTGCCGGGCTCGACCGGCGGGCCGAACTGGCAGGGCGGGTCGATCGATCCCGAGTCGAATGTCGTCTACATCTACTCGAAGGACGAAGCGACCGCGCTCTCGATGGTGCGCGATCCGAAACGTTCCAACATGGACTGGATCAACGGCGCGGGTGGCGAGGGTGGCCGCCGGCTGGCGGTCGACAACCTGCCCATCATCGGCCCGCCCTGGGCGACGATCTCGGCCATCGACCTCAACAAGGGCGAGCTCGTGTGGCAGACGGTGCACGGCGAGACCGACGACGCGGTGAAGAACCACCCCGCGCTCAAGGGCGTGATGATTCCGCGCACGGGCCGCCCAGGCCGCATCGGCGTGCTCACGACCAAGTCACTCGTGATGGCGGGCGATGCCGGCATGGCGACGCACCCGAACGGCCAGCGCAGCGGCATGTTCCGCGCCTACGACAAGAAGACCGGCAAGGAACTGGGCGCCGTGCCACTGCCCGGTCCGCAGACCGGCTCGCCGATGACCTACATCCACGAGGGCAAGCAGTACATCGTGGTGGCGGTGGCCGGCCAGGGCGCGGCCGCCGAACTCATCGGCCTGGCGCTGCCCGACGCGCCGAAGTAGCGGGCGTCACCTCGACCCTCGACGGGACGTCTTCCACGCGGAGGACGTCCCGTTCGTCTGTACGGCTACAGCACCTTCGTGCGGAAGTAGTCGATGGTCTTCGTGAGCCCTTCGCGCAGGTCGACCTTCGGCTCCCAGCCGAGCAGCGTGCGGGCGCGGGTGATGTCGGGGCGGCGCACCTTCGGGTCGTCCTCGGGCAGCGGCTGGTAGATGATGCGGCTCGTCGAGCCGGTCATCTCGATGATGGTCTCGGCGATCTGGCGGATGGTCATCTCGGCCGGGTTGCCGATGTTGATCGGGCTGTTCTCGCTCGATTCCATCATGCGGATGATGCCGTCAACGAGATCGCTCACGTAGCAGAAGCTGCGCGTCTGGCTGCCGTCGCCGAAGACCGTCACGTCTTCGTTGCGCAGCGCCTGCGACATGAAGGCCGGCACGGCGCGTCCATCCTTCACCCGCATGCGCGGGCCGTAGGTGTTGAAGATGCGGACGATCTTCGCATCGAGGCCGTGATAGCGGTGGTAGGCGGTGGTCATCGCCTCGGCGAAACGCTTGGCCTCGTCGTAGACGCCGCGCGGCCCGATCGGGTTGACGTTGCCCCAGTAGGTTTCCTTCTGCGGATGTTCGAGCGGGTCACCGTAGACCTCCGAGGTCGAGGCGATGACGAAGCGCGCGCCCTTCGCCTTGGCGAGACCGAGCGCCTTGTGCGTGCCGAGCGCGCCCACCTTCAGGGTGGGAATCGGCAGCTCCAGGTAGTCGATCGGGCTGGCCGGGCTGGCCCAGTGGAGCACCGCGTAGACCGGCCCCTCGACGTTGATGTAGTTCGTGACGTCGTGCTTGATGAACTCGAAATCGCGATTCTTGATGTGCGCGATGTTCGCCAGGTCGCCCGTGAGCAGGTTGTCGATGCCGACGACGGCATAGCCGCGGTCGAGCAGGGCGTCCGACAGGTGTGAGCCGATGAAGCCGGCGGCTCCGGTGATGACGACGCGTTTCTGCATGGGGACCTGTGACGAAGAGAGGTCAGTGGGCCGGACGGTGCGAGAAGATGCCGCGCACCGCCGTCAGCCAGATGATCTTGAGGTCGAGCGAGACCGACCAGTTCTCGATGTAGTACAGGTCGTACTCGATGCGCTTCTCGAGCGACGTATTGCCGCGCCAGCCATTCACCTGCGCCCAGCCGGTGATGCCGGCCTTCACCTTGTGGCGCAGCATGTACTGCGGGATGCGGTGCTTGAACTGCTCGACGAAGTAGGGCCGTTCCGGCCGTGGGCCGACAATCGACATCTCGCCCTTCAGCACGTTGACGAACTGCGGCCACTCGTCGAGGTCCATCTTGCGCAGCCAGCGGCCCACGCTCGTGGCGCGCGAGTCTTCCTCGTCGGCCCAGACCGGGCCGGTGTCGTCCTCGGCGTCGATCGGCATGGTGCGGAACTTGTAGACCTTGAAGGGCCGGCCGTCGAGGCCCATGCGTTCCTGCGAGTAGAACACCGGACCGCGCGAGCTGCGCTTGATGAGCCAGGCGATGAGCATGCCCGGCACCACCATGATGGCCAGCGCGAACACCGAGATGACGATGTCGAGGGCACGCTTGATGACCGCGTTCAGCCCCTGCAGCGGCACGTCGTTGACGTTGATGACCGGCAGACCGTCGAGGTCCTCGAGGCGGGCGCGCAGGGCGATGAACTGCAGCAGGTCGGGCACCACCTTGACGTCGATGCACTCGCGGCTCGCGCCTTCGACCAGGTCGAGCATCTTGACGTGCTCTTCCATCGGCAGCGCGACGTAGAGGTGGTCGACCTGCTCGCGCACGGCGATCTCGGGCGCTTCGGCCAGCGTGCCGAGCAGCGGCACGCCGCGGTAGCCGAGGTGGTCGCCGCCGGCGCGATCGTCCACGAAGCCGACGACCACGTAGCCGAGCTCGCGGTGTTCGAACATGCGGTCGGCCACCATGCGCCCGAGTTCGCCGGAGCCGGCGATCATGATGCGGCGCAGGCCACGGCCGGCCGTCCAGCGGCGTTCCATGAACTCGCGGACGAACTCGCGGGCCAGGTAGCCGAGCACGATCGTGCAGATGAGGAAGATGGCCCAGACGAGCTGCGAGATTTCGTAGGTGCCGCGGCTCTTGACGTGGTCGGGCACGTAGTAGGCCTGGAAGTACAGGGTGCCGACCACGCCGATCACCACGGCGAAGATGCTGCCGACGAGCACGTTGAAGAAGTCGTCGATGCGCGAGCGGCCGCGGCGCAGGCGGTAGAGGCCCTGCAGGTGGAAGCCGATCGGGACGATGGCGGCGACGAACGGCAGCACGTCGATGTACTGCGCGAGCGGCGGCTGGCCTTTGGTGACGGGGAAGAGGCCGGTCTCGAAGCGGATGAGATAGGCAAGCACGAAGGCGACGATGCCGATCGAGGCATCCGTCAGCACGTGCAGGGCGACGAGCAGGCGGTTGTAGCGCCTTACCATCGGGTGCCTCCGGGCGCCGCGAGCACGTCGTCCACCGCGTGGCGGAACTCAGCGCGGAACCGGGCATGGCTGAACCGTTCCGCGTTGGCGCGGATGCGGGCGCTGTCCCACGAGCGCGTGGCGGCGTGCATGAGGGCGGCAGCCCAGGCCTCGACCGAGTCGTCGGCCACGAGCAGGCCGGTCTCGCCGTCGATGACCGTTTCGGTGGCGCCGCCCTGGCCGAGCGCCACGACGGGGCGGCCCGTGGCCTGTGCTTCGACCGGCACGATGCCGAAGTCTTCCTCGCCGGGCAGCAGCACCGCAGCGGCTGTGCGGAAGGCGGCGCGCACGGCGGCGTCGTCGAGCCGGCCGAGCAACCGCACGCCCGGCCCTTTCGCCGCGCGCGCTTCGAGCAGGGCGCGCTCGGGGCCGTCGCCGATGATGTCGAGCGGCACTCCGGCCCGGTGGGCGGCGTCGATGGCGACTTCGATGCGCTTGTAGGGAACCAAGGCGGATACGATGACGAAGGTCGAGCCCGGCGCCGCGGCGCCCGGCGTGAAGTACTCGGTGTCGACCGGCGGATAGATGACGGCCGACTCGCGATTATAGTACAGCGCGATCCTCCGCGCAACATACTGAGAAATAGCGAGATAGCGGCTGGCGCGGGTGGACGTCCGCTGGTCCCAGCGGGCCATCCGGCTCATCACCGGACCGAGCACCGCGCTCATCGCGCGGCCCACCTTCTGCGGGCCGAAGTAGGCGTCGAACTGGTCCCACGCGTAACGCATCGGCGTCAGGCAATAGCAGAGGTGGGGCACGCCCTCCGGCACGATGACCGACTTGGCCACGCAGTGGCTGCAGCTCACGACCAGGTCGAAGCCGCGGAAGTCGAGCCGCTCGATCGCGGCCGGGAAGAGCGGCAGGTAGTGGCGGTAGGCCTGGCGCAGGAAGGGGAGGTGCTGCGTGAAGGCCGTGTGGATACGCCGGCCCTCGATGAGCGGCGACACCGAGCCCGGGATATGCACCAACGTGAACAGCTCCGCGTCCGGGAACACCTCGCAGAGCCGTTCGAGGGCCTTCTCACCGCCCCGCATGCCGGTGAGCCAGTCGTGCACGAGGGCGACACGCATCACGCGGCTCCCAGGACCTCGCGATACACGGCGAGCGTATCGGCGGCGGCCCGCGCCCAGGAGAACTCCTTCGCGCGCGCCCGGCCCTTCGTGATGAGCTGCTGGCGCAGCGGCTCGTCGGTGACGGCGCGGCGGATACCGTCGGCGATCGAGGCGACGTCGTAGGGATCGACGAGCAGCGCGGCGTCACCGGCCACCTCGGGCAGCGACGAGACATTCGAGGTGACCACGGGCGTCTCGTTGGCCATCGCTTCGAGCGGCGGCAGCCCGAAGCCCTCGTAGAGCGACGGGAAGACGAAGGCGCGGGCGAGGCGGTAGAACGTGACGAGCGTGGCTGCCGGCTGGAAGCCGAAGAAGCGCACGTGTTTGTCGAGGCGATGCCGGTGCACCGCCTGCCGCAGACCGGGATGTTTCGACGTCTCGTCGCCGATGACGACGAGCTTCAGGCCGTCGGGGCCGTCGGCGCGCATCGACGCGAAGGCGGCGATGAGCCGCTCGAGGTTCTTGTGCGGCTTGATGTTGCCGACGTAGAGCACGAAGGGGTGATCGAGCTGGAAGCGCTGCCGCACGCGGTCCATCGCCTCGGCATCGGGCACGGCGGCGAAGCGGGCGTCGAGCCCGTTGTGCACGACCACCACCTTGTCGGGCGCCACGCCGGTGTAGTGGAGGATGTCGCGCTTCGAGGCGTCGGAGACCGTGAGCACCCGGTCGGCCTTGCGGGCCGCGAGGCGGATCATCGCGTGCGCGTAGACGAACGCCGCCCGGTTCGGCAAATACTCGGGGAACCGCAGGTGGATGCAGTCGTGAATGGTGACCACCGTGCGGCAGCGGGTGAGCGGCGGCAGCACGTAGTGCGGCTCGTGGAGCAGGTCGGCCCTGGCGCGCGCCACGGCCATCGGCACGCGCCACTGTTCGGAGAGCGAGTAGGGGCGGCTGGTTTCGACGACGGCACGGAAGTTCGGGCCGGCCGCGGCGGCCGCGTCCGCGTCCTCGGCTTTGGTCAGCAGCACGTAGGCCGAGTCGTGATCGAGGCGGCCCAGTTCCGTCACGAGATTGCGGATGTAGGTCCCGATGCCGAAGTCGTGGAGCTTTCTGGCGTCGAGGACGATCCGCATGGTCTGTCGCAGTCTATCGGACATCGACGCCGCGGCGCTTGAGCCACCACACGAGCAGCGGCGCCCAGGCGGGATGGTGCTTGCGGTAGAAGGCGACCTGACTCTCGCGCCGCCGCCGCTCGGTGGCGGCCGGGGCCGAGGCGCCCGACCGGCCGCGCAGGTGGCGCACGGTGGCCGCGGGCACGAAGCGCACCCGGCGGCCGCGGGCGCGGACGGCCGCGCAGAGATCGACGTCTTCCGTGTACATGAAATAGCGCTCGTCGAGCAGGCCGACGGCCTCGAGGTCGGCGCGGCGCGCCAGCAGGCACGCGCCGCTGACCCAGTCTCGCGGCCCGGGCCGCGCCGTTTCCCGGGCCACGCGGGCCACCGCCCATGGCGCCCCGGCGTCGTAGGCCCGCCCGAGCCGGCGCTGCGTGAACTCGGCCCACGGGCCGATCATCGGGCCGAACGAGAGTTCCGGCCGGCCGGCGGCATCGACGAGCCGGGGCGCGGCAATGGCGGCCGTGTCGTCGGCGGCCAGCGCGTCCACGAGCGTCGTGAGCGCGTCCGGCGGCACGTCCGTGTCGGGGTTGAGCAGCAGCACGTAGGCGCTCGTCGTGGCGCGGATGCCGAGGTTGTTCGCGCGCGAGAACCCGAGGTTGCCGCCGGCGTCGATGGCCTGCACGGACGGCCACGCCTCGCGCAGCCAGCCGAGGGTGCCGTCGGACGACTGGTTGTCGACGACGGTGATCGTCGTCGGGCCGGGCAACGTCGCGGCGGCCAGGCTCCGCAGGCAGCGATCGAGATCGGCCCGCACGTTGTAGCTGACGATGACGATGGCGAGCGTGCGCTCAGGCACCGGCGGCCTCCTCGAGGCAGCCGAGCGCCTGCCGCGCGGTCTCCGCCCAGTCATACCTCGCGAGCACCGGCGCCGCCTCCGCCCGGAAGCGCGCGTGCTGCGCGTCGTCGTCGAGCAGCGCCGCCATCGCCGTGGCGACGTCCGTCGTCAGCGCCGGGCCGTCCGGCACGCGCCAGGCCGCGGCCCCGTAGATCTCGCGCGCCACGGGTGTGTCGAGCACGATCGGCACCGCGCCATGCGCCATCGCCTCGAGCGGCGTGAAGCCGAAGCCTTCGTAGCGTGAGAGGAACACGAACACCGCCGCCTCACGATACAGGCGATCGAGCGTGGCGTCGTCCACCCAGTCGCGCAGCCGCGCGCGATCGCCGAGGCCGTGCGCGGAGAGCGCCGCGGCGAAGTCGACGCGCGGCGTCGTGCGGTTGGCGCCGACGATCTCGAGCCGCGCCTCGGGGTGCGTGACGGCGACGCGGGCGAAGGCCGCGATGAGCACGTCGAGACGCCGGCGCTGGAAGAGCGACCCGACGAAGAGCACGACCGGCGCGCGCCTGTCCGTCGCCGGCGTGGCCGGCGACCGCACGCCGAGATACACGACGCGCACGCGCGCCGGGTCCACCGCCGTGTGCCGCACGATCTCGGCACCCGAGAACGCCGACGGCGCCAGCACCAGCCGCGCGCGGCGGGCCGACCATGTTGTGACGAGCCGGCGCCGCGCGCCTTCACGCCACGCGAACCACTCGGGGTGGGCGAAGAACGACACGTCGTGGATGGCGACCACGGTGGGTGCCGGCGCGGCGAGCGGGGCCGTGTAGCCGGGCGCGAACACGACGTCGGGCCGGGCCCGGCCGAGCGCCCGCGGCAAGTCCCACTGTTCCCAGCGTGTGCCGCCCGCGCCGGGCACGACGTCCACGGTGGCCACGAGTCCGGGCGGCACGAGCGTGGGCGGCGTGTGCGCGTAGAGCTGCAGCGTGTGACGGCGGTCGATGCCGGCCGCCTGCCACTCGCGCAGCAGTTCCGACAGATACCGTCCGACGCCGGTCGGGTGCCCGGTGAGCTCACGCGCGTCGATGGCGATGCGCATCAGCGGCGCTCCGCGCGCGTGGCCACCGCCGCCCGGTAGGCGCCGAGCGTGGCCGCCGCCGTGTCCGACCAGCGGTAACGCGCCGCCTGCGCCAGTCCGCGCGCGGCCAGGTCGCGCAGGCGGCTGTCGTCGGTGCAGGCGTCGAGCGCGGCCGCCCACGCGTCGGGCGCACCGAGCGGGGCGAAGAGGCCGGCATCGCCGAGGACTTCGCGCAGCGCGCCGACGGGCGTGGCCACGACGGGCACGCCGCAGGCCATCGCTTCGAGGGCCGGCAGTCCGAAGCCCTCGTCGAGCGACGGCACGACGACGGCGCGGGCGTCGGCGTAGAGGGCGCGCCGGGCGGCGTCGCTCACATACCCCGTCACCGTCACGTGCGCGGCCAGTGGCGCCCGCGAGGCGCGGGCGACCCAGGCCTCGCCGCCGGCGCCGAGGCCGCCGGCCAGGACGAGCGGCGGCACATCGCGGCGCCGTGCGAGCAGCAGCTCGTAGGCGTCGAGCAGCAGGCCGACGTTCTTGCGGGTCTCGAGCGTGCCGAGGAAGAGCAGCGTGCGGCCGGTGGAGACGCCGCGCGCCGCGCGGACGTCCGCCGCCCAGGCGGGCGCGCCGAGTGGTGTCGTCGTGACGCGCCCGGGGGCGACGCCGAGCGCGCCGGTCACGAGTCCCGCCGCGTAGTGCGAACCCGCCACCACGTGGTCGGCGCGCCGCACGTGATCGCGGACGAGCGCCGTGAAGTCGCGCTGCGTGGCGCCGTGGACCGCCGAGGGTTGTGTCAGGAAGTAGAGGTCGAAGACCGTCACGACGCGGGCGGCGCGACGGGAGGGCAGCAGCAGCGGGGTCGGCGAATGCACGACGTCCTGCGGGCCGGCGAGCCACTCGATCGACGGCCAGCCGCGCCGATGCCAGCTCCAGGTGAGGGCCGCGACCGGAATCCGCCGGTCGACCACCCGCACGCCGGGCAGCTCGGCCGCGGCGTCGGCCGCGACGCGGTCACGCCAGGACGACGAGAAGAGCGTCAGATCGAGCGAGGCGCCGGCGCCGCACGTGAGAGCACGTGCCAGCTCGTGCACATATTCGCCGATGCCGGTTCGAGCCCGGAGCGCCGGGCGGTAGTCCACGAGCACGCGCACGCCCGTGGACGGTACCACCGACACCTCCACGGCGGCAAGTCCTTGTGGTTCAGTATGTTGACAGTCATCGCGGCTGGATGGTACGGTGACGTGTTTGCGCGAGCGCATCTTCGCGGCTCGCCGACACTTCCGGGGGAGTGCATGAAGGTCGCGGTTGTGGGCACGGGATATGTGGGTCTTGTCGTTGGCGCCTGTCTGGCGGAGAGTGGCAACGACGTCATCTGTGTAGACAAGGACGACGCCAAGGTCCGGATGCTGCGCCGGGGCAAGAGCCCGATTTACGAGCCCGGCATCGAGGATCTGCTGCGCCGCAACAAGGCCGAGGGCCGGCTGGTCTTCACGACCGATCTTGCCAAGGCCGTTCGCCAGTCCACGATCATCTTCATCGCCGTCGGCACGCCCCAGGGGGAGGACGGCTCGGCCGATCTCCAGCACGTCATGGGCGTCGCCCGCGATGTCGCCCGGGCGATGAACGGCTACAAGGTGATCGTCGACAAGAGCACCGTGCCGGTCGGCACCGCCGAGAAGGTGCGCGACATCGTCCGTCGTGAGACCACGCACCCCTTCAGCGTGGTGAGCAACCCCGAGTTCCTGAAGCAGGGCGCGGCGGTGGACGACTTCATGAAGCCCGATCGCGTGGTGATTGGCGCCGAGGATCCGAAGGCCGCCGAGCTCATGGTGGCGCTGCACAAGCCGTTCACCCGCACCGGCGCCCCGATCATGGTGATGGACTGCGCGAGCGCCGAGCTCTCGAAGTACGCCGCCAATGCGATGCTGGCGACCAAGATCTCGTTCATGAACGAGATCGCGAATGTGTGCGAAGCCTACGGCGCCGACGTGGACCGCGTGCGTCAGGCGATGGGCTCCGACCGCCGCATCGGGCCGGCGTTCCTCTTCCCCGGCGTCGGCTACGGCGGCAGCTGCTTTCCGAAGGACGTCAAGGCGCTCGTGAAGTTCTCGGGCGACAAGAAGTACGACTTCAAGATCCTCAAGGCCGTCGAGGCCGTGAACGAACTGCAGAAGCGCATCCTGCTCAAGAAGATGGACGCGCACTTCGGCACGCTCAAGGGCAAGACGATCGCCGTGTGGGGCCTGGCCTTCAAGCCGAAGACCGACGACATGCGCGAGGCGCCGGCCATCCCGATCATCAAGGCGCTGCTCGAGAAGGGCGCCAAGGTGCAGGCGCACGATCCGGAAGCGATGCCGACGGCCAAGGGCCTCTTCAAGAGCGGTGTCACCTACACCTCGCGCAACTACGAGGCGCTCAAGGGCGCCGACGGGCTCGCCATCCTCACCGAGTGGCAGGAGTTCCGCGAGCCGGACTTCCAGAAGATGCGCAAGCTGCTCAAGAATCCGGTCATCTTCGACGGGCGCAACATTTACCAGCCCGAACAGATGAAGGCGCTCGGCTTCACCTACTACTCGATCGGGAGGTAGGCGTGGCGCGCGTGCTCGTCACGGGGGGCGCCGGCTACATCGGCAGTCACACCGCCAAGGCGCTCACCGCTGCCGGGCACCACGTGGTCGTGCTCGACGACCTCTCGGCCGGCCACGTCGAGGCGGCACGCGGCGTGCCGCTCGTGCGCGCCCGCGTGCACGACACCGCCGCCGTGCGCGCCGCGCTCGTCGAGTACCGCATCGATGCGGTGATGCATTTTGCCGCCTGGCTCGCCGTGGGCGAGTCGGTGCGGCTGCCCGGCAAGTACTACGAGAACAACCTCACGGGCTCGATCCAGCTGCTCGACGCCATGGTGGCCGAGGGCGTCAGCCGGATCGTGTTCTCGTCGACCTGCGCCATCTACGGCGAGCCGCGGACGCTGCCGCTCACCGAGGATCATCCGAAGGCGCCCGTGAACGCCTACGGCGAGTCGAAGCTCGCCGTGGAGCGGGCGCTCGGCCACTACGACACCGCCTACGGGCTGAGGTCGATCGCGCTGCGCTACTTCAACGCGGCCGGTGCCGATCCCGAGGGCGAACTCGGCGAAGACCACGACCCCGAGATCCACCTCATTCCGCTCGCCATCGCAGCGGCGCGGGGCGGCAGGGAACTGCAGGTGTTCGGACAGGACTACCCGACGCCCGACGGCACGTGTCTGCGTGACTACGTGCACGTGGCCGATCTCGCCGACGCGCACGTGAAGGCGCTGGCGGCGCTCGAGGCCGGGGCCGTCTCCACGCAATACAACGTCGGCACCGGGCGTCCGTGGTCGGTGAAAGATGTCATCGACACCGTCGGCCGCGTCGTTGGCGCGCCGGTGCGGTGGTCGCCGGCACCGCGGCGCGAGGGCGATCCGTCGGCCCTCTACGCCGCGAGCGCGCGCACCGAGGCCGAGCTCGAATGGCGGCCGCGCCTGAGTGATCTCGAGACGATCGTGTCGCATGCGGCGGCCTGGCATGCCGCGCATCCCGGAGGTTACCGGTCCCCTCAGGGCCGCTGATGGACCCGCTGCGCCGACTCCTCCGGTACGCCGCGCCGCACCGGGCCGTCATCGGCGGCGCCCTCGGCGCCATGGTGCTCTACGGCGTGGGCTCGGCGGCGCTTGCCTGGCTGGTGAAGCCGATTCTCGACGATGTCCTGAGCGCCCGCAACGAGCTCGGCTTCGTGGCCACCGCCATCATGGTGGTCTACGTCATCAAGGGGCTCGGCGCGTTCCTGTCGAGCTACTGGATGGACGACCTCGGCCACCGCGTCGTGCGCGAGCTGCGCACGGATCTCTTCGAGCGGATTCTCGGCCAGTCGGCGGCGTTTTTCGCCCGCCGCAGCACCGGTCAGCTCCTGTCGCGGGTCAACAACGACGTCGGCCTGCTGCAGCGCGCCGTCTCCGAGACCATCGGCGATCTGGCACGCGAGACGGTGACCGTCGTGGGTTACGCCGGTCTGCTCATCTACATCGACGGCGGGCTGGCGCTCGTCTGCCTCACTGCGGCGCCGATTGTCGTCTATCCGCTCGCCCGGCTCGGCAAGCGTCTGCGTACCGTGTCGCGGCGCAGCCAGGAAGCGCTCGAGCGGCTCTCGCACGTGGCAGGTGAGGCGTTCGCCGGACACCGCATCGTCAAGGCCTTCCTCGCCGAGGGCCGCGAAGCGCAGAAGTTCCGCGCCGCGTCCGACGACCTCTACCGCACGAACATGAGCGTGACCGGCGTGCTGTCCGTGCTGCCGCCGCTCATGGAGGCGCTCGGCGGGCTGGCCATCGTCGGCGCGCTCTGGTACGGCAGCGGCGAGATCGCCGCCGGCCGGCTCACGCCCGGCGAGTTCACGTCGTTCGTGGCCTCGCTGCTGCTGATGTACGGGCCCGTGAAGAAGCTGACGCGCGTCAATGCCAACCTGCAGCAGGCCGCGGCGGCCGCCGAGCGGGTGTTCGAACTGCTCGACGCCCGCACCGAGGTGGTGGAGACGCCGGGCGCCATCGAGCTGCCGCGCTTCTCGCGGACGGTCGAGTTCCGCGACGTCAGCTTCGGCTACGAAGACGGGCACGGCAAACAGGTGCTGAGCGGCGTGTCGCTCACCGTGCCGGCCGGGCAGCTCGTCGCCATCGTCGGACGGAGTGGCGCCGGCAAGACCACGCTCGTCAACCTGCTGCCGCGCTTCTACGACGTCTCGTCCGGCGCCGTCGTCGTCGATGGCCATGACCTGCGCGACGTGACGCTCGCGTCGCTGCGCCGCCAGATCGGCATCGTCACGCAGGAGACCGTGCTCTTCGACGACACGATTGCCGCCAACATCGCCTACGGCATGCCCGAGGCGACACCCGGGGCGGTGGAAGCCGCGGCCCGCGCCGCTCACGCCCACGACTTCATCCAGTCGCAGCCGCACGGTTACGCCACGCGCATCGGCGAACGCGGCCAGCGCCTCTCGGGCGGCCAGCGCCAGCGTCTGGCCATCGCCCGGGCGCTGCTGCGCGACGCCCCGATCCTCGTGCTCGACGAAGCGACCTCGTCGCTCGACTCCGAATCCGAGCGCCTGGTGCAGGACGCCCTGGGCGTGCTGATGCGCAACCGGACCTCGTTCGTCATCGCCCACCGTCTCTCGACCATCCAGCGGGCGGATATCATTCTGGTGATGGAGCGGGGACGGCTGGTCGAGTCGGGACGGCACGACGAGCTGCTGGCGCAGGACGGCGCCTACGCGCGCCTGCATCGCGCGCAGATGGCGGAGGCCCGGAAGCCGGCGAAGGCCGCGTCCGCGCCGCCGCGCGGCTGACCCCATGGCGAGGCACAGAGGAGAGGCGGACGGCGCATGATGAGAAGCATGACCGGGTTTGCGGCGGCGACCGTGGACGACCCGCGCGGCACGGTGTCGGTCACGATCCGGACGGTGAACCACCGGTTCCTCGACCTGCAGCTGCGGCTGCCGTCGCCGCTCGCCGATCTCGAGCCGCGGGTGCGCGCGCTCGTGCAGCGCGGGCTCGCCCGCGGGCGCGTCGAGCTGCAGGCCTCGGTGCAGTCGCGCACCGCCGCCGCGCCCGTGGTCGAATTGAACGAGAGCTTCGTCACCGCCGTGACGTCAGCCATCGACGTGGCCCGCGCCGCCGGACTCGTGCAGGGGCCGCTCACGCCCGGGGATCTCCTGCGCCTGCCGCAGGCCCTCGCCATCCGTGAACGCGCCGCGGAGACCGAGACCGGCGCCGGCTGGGCGGAGGCGCTCGAGACGGTCGTCGGCAGCGCCATCACCGCCCTTGACGAGATGCGCACGCGCGAAGGGGCGGCGCTCAAGGCCGATCTCAGCGCCCGCAAGCGCACGCTCGTCACGCTCACCGATGCCGTCGTCGCGGCGGCCGAGGCCGGACGCGTGCAGCTCGAGACGCGGCTCCTCGAACGGGCCCGCGAACTCTCGGCGTCGCTGCCGATTGATCAGGCGTCACTCGCCCAGGAAGTGGTGCGGGCGGCGCAGCGCTCGGACATCAGCGAAGAGGTCACGCGCTTCCGCGCCCATCTCGAACACTGGGATGCGCTCACCGACGGCGACGAACCCTGCGGCCGCAAGCTCGACTTCCTGCTGCAGGAGATGAACCGCGAGGTGAACACCATCGGCAGCAAGGCCGACGGTCTCCAGGTGCCCGAACACATCATCGACGTCAAGGCCGAACTCGAACGGATGCGGGAGCAAGTGCAGAATGTCGAGTAAGCGTGGCCTGCTGTTCGTCATCTCGGCGCCGTCGGGCACCGGCAAGACCACGCTCGTCGAGCGCCTGGTCCAGATCCTGCCGAACCTGCGCATGTCGCGCTCCTACACGTCGCGGGCGATCCGCGCCGGCGAACGCGAGGGCGTCGACTATCACTTCATCACCCGCCAGGCCTTCGAGGGCATGGTGGCCGAGAACGCGTTCGTGGAGTGGGCCGATGTCTTCGGCAACCTCTACGGCACGGCGGCGGCCGACGTCGAGTCGATGCTGGCTGGCGGCCAGGACGTCGTGCTCGTCATTGACGTCCAGGGGGCGCGCCAGGTGCGGCAGCGCGGCACCGATCATACGGCGGTGTTCGTCATGCCGCCGTCCTTCCAGGTGCTCGAACGGCGCCTGCGCGGCCGCAGCACCGAGCCGGAGGCGGCCCTGCAGCGGCGGCTCGAGACGGCGCGGGCGGAAGTGTCGAGTTACCGCGAGTACGACTACGTCGTCGTGAACGACGACCTCGAATCCACGGTCGTGCGGCTGCAGGAGATCATCGCCGCCGAGCGCTCGCGGGTGCACCGCATGACGCGCGTCGCCGATGCGATCGTGCGCACGTTCTTCATCGAGGCGCCGCGGCCCTGAGGGCCGGCGGGAGGGCAGCATGGCACGGATCACGGTGGGCGTGAGCGGCGGCATCGGCGCCTACAAGGCGGTCGAGGTCGTGCGCGGCCTCCAGAAGAAGGGCCACGACGTCACGGTCGTGATGACGAAGCACGCCCGCCGGTTCGTGGGGGAGCTGACCTTCGAGGCGATCACGAAGCGGCGCGTCATCACGAGCCAGTGGACGCCCGGCCTGAACGCCGACATCGAACACATCGCACTCGCGACCGCCTCCGACCTGCTGCTCGTGGTGCCGGCGACGGCCAACACGATCGCCCGCTTCGCGCATGGGCTCGCCGACGACTTCCTGAGCGCGCTCTATCTCGCCACGACCGCGCCGGTCCTGCTCGCGCCGGCCATGAACACGCACATGCTCGAGCATCCGGCGGTGGCCGCCAATCTCGCCACGCTGGCCGCGCGCGGCGTGCGCTTCGTGCAGCCCGGCGAGGGGTATCTCGCCTGCGGCTGGGTGGGGAAGGGCCGCCTGGCCGAGCCGGACGAGATCGTCGAGGCGGCACACGCGTGTCTCACCGGCACGGCGTCGCTCGCGGGCCAGTCCGTGCTCGTCACGGCCGGTCCCACGTTCGAGGACCTCGACCCCGTGCGCTTCATCGGCAACCGGTCGAGTGGCAGGATGGGCTACGCCGTGGCTGCCGAGGCCGCGCGCCGCGGCGCCGCCGTCACGCTCGTGACCGGGCCGACGCATCTCGATCCGCCGGCCGGCGTGGAGGTGGTGCGGGTGCGCAGTGCCGCCGACATGCACGCCGCGGTGATGGCGCGCGCTACCGCGGTGCAGGCCGTGGTGATGGCGGCGGCTGTCGCCGACTACACGCCCGAGACCGTGGCCGCGCAGAAGGTCGCAAAGTCGGACGGCGGCTGGACGGTACCGCTCACGCGCACCGTGGACATCCTGGCCGCGCTCGGCCAGCTGCCGTCGCGGGCCGCGCACCGCCCCGTGCTCATCGGCTTCGCGGCCGAGACACACGACGTCCTCGATCACGCCGCGGCGAAACGCGCGCGCAAGGGCGTGGATCTCATCGTCGCCAACGACGTCGCGCAGCCGGGGGCCGGCTTCGAAGTGGAGACGAACGTCGTCACCTTCCTCGACGCCCAGGGCCGCGAGACGCTGCCCCTCATGACGAAGATGGACGTCGCCGTCCGCCTCATCGACCGGCTCGAGCGCCTGCTGGGCGTGACGCCGGCGGCGGCGTGCGCGTGACCCGCGACGAACTGGCGGCCCATCTCGACTACATGCGCGAGCTCGGCGTGCAGGGCGTGAGCCGCGCCGCCGAGTGGCGTGCGCGGGTGGAGACGCCGCGGCCGGCCGCCGATGCCGCGCGGCCAGGAGAGACCGACGACATGCCGTCCGATGATGCCCTCGCCGCGATGCCCGCGGACGTGCCGCCTGCGGCCGCTGTGGCGCTGGCGCCCGCCGACGCGCTGGCCGCGCTGCACCAGGTGATCGGCCCGGCCTGCACCCGCTGCAAGCTGCACACGCTCGGCCGCCGGCAGGTCGTGTTCGGCGTCGGCAATCCGCAGGCGCGCCTGATGTTCGTCGGCGAAGCGCCGGGAGAAGACGAGGACAAACAGGGCGAGCCGTTCGTCGGGCGCGCCGGCCAGCTCCTGACGAAGATCATCGAAGCCATCGGCATGACGCGCGAGCAGGTCTACATCGCCAACGTCATCAAGTGCCGGCCGCCGGGCAACCGCAATCCCGAGCCCGACGAAGTGCTGACGTGCGAGCCGTTTCTGTTCGAGCAGCTCGGCATCATCCAGCCGCGCATCGTCGTCGCGCTCGGCAAGTTCGCGGCGCAGTCGCTGCTGCGCACGACCGAGCCCATCACGAAGCTGCGCGGCCGCGTGTTCGACTGGCGCGGCGCGTCGCTCATTCCCACGTTCCACCCGGCGTACCTCCTCAGGAATCCCCCCGCGAAGCGCGAGGTGTGGGAGGACATGAAGAAGGTGCGCGAGCTGCTGCAGGCATAACCGGTGAGCCGGATCGTGTCGGTGGCCGTGCCCGTGCCGGCGCTCGACGTACTGACCTATCGCTGGCCGGAGGGCGCGCCGGCGCCGGTTGTCGGCGCGCGCGCCGACGTGCCGCTCGGGCCGCGGCGCCTGACCGGGATCGTCGTCGCCATCAACGTCACGCCCGACCCGGCGATGACGCTGCGCGAGGTGCTCGCCGTGCGCGACGACACCGCCTTCGTGCCGCCGGCGCTCGTGACGCTCGCCACCTGGGTGGCCGACTACTACGTCGCCGGCCCCGGCGATGTGCTGACCTCGGCGCTGCCGCCGCGCGTACTGACCGGCGACGCGACGACGTTCAAGCGGCGCCGCGTGGCGCGTCTCACCGCGCTCGGTGCGGACGCCGCGGCGCGCCTCGCGGGGGATGCGGCGCACCTGCCGTCCGGTGACCAGGCCGCGCCGCCGCGCCTTGGCACGCGGCAGCGTGAGGCGCTCACGCTGCTCGCGGGTGTGCCCGCCGGCCTGCCGGCCTCCGTGCTGGCCGGGCGCGGGGTCTCGTCGCCGACACTCGCGCGGCTCGTGCAGAGCGGCTTCGTGGCGGTGCATCACGAGACCGTCACCCGCGATCCGTTCGCCGCGCACGCTCCCACCCTGGCCGACAGCGGTCCACCCACGCTCACCGGCGAACAGCGCGCCGCGCTCGACGTGCTCGAACCGCTCGCCGATGCCGCGGCCTACCGCGTGGCGCTCCTCAAGGGCGTCACCGGCAGCGGCAAGACCGAGATCTACCTGGCGCTCGCGGACCGCGTGCGGCGTCAGGGGCGCCGGGCGCTGCTGCTCGTGCCGGAAATCGCGCTCACGCCGGCGCTGGCCGGCCGCGTGCGCGCGCGTTTCGGCGAGCGCGTGGCGATTCAGCACAGCGGGCTCTCCGACGGCGAGCGGCACGACCAGTGGCACCGCGTCCGCGCCGGCGAGGTGGATGTCGTCGTCGGCACACGCTCGGCGGTGTTCGCGCCGTTCGACAGCGTCGGACTCATCGTCGTGGACGAGGAACACGACACCTCGTACAAGCAGGACGAGATGCCGCGCTACCACGGCCGCGATGTCGCCATCGTGCGCGGCCGTCAGCAGGACGCGCTCGTGGTGCTCGGCTCGGCGACGCCGTCCCTCGAGTCGTTCCACAACGCGCAGCGCGGCCGTTACACGCTCGTCTCGCTCGAGCGCCGGGTCGCCGATCGGCCGATGGCCGACGTGCACGTCGTGAACATGCGCGACGAATGGGCTGTCGCCGGCGCTGACGTGACGCTCAGCCGTGTCCTCGTCGACGGCATCGAGCAGCGGCTGGCCGCCGGCGAGCAGGCGCTCGTGCTGCTCAACCGGCGCGGTATCTCCTCGGCCGTGCTCTGCCGCCAGTGCGGCAACACGATCGAGTGCCCGCATTGCAGCGTGTCGATGACGGTGCACGGCACCGGCCGGCGGGCCCGGGCGCGTTGTCATTACTGCGACTTCGCGCAGGCGGTGCCCGAGGCGTGCCCAAAGTGCGCGGCGCCGTATCTCGAACACCTCGGCGTCGGGACCGAGCGGGTGGAGCAGGACCTCAAGGCGCGGTTCCCGGCGGCCCGCATCGGCCGCGTCGACCGCGACACGGTGTCAACGCGCGGCAGCCTCACGGCGATTCTCGCCACGTTCGGCCGCCGCGAACTCGACATCCTCGTCGGCACGCAGATGATCGCCAAGGGTCACGATTTCCCGTTCGTCACGCTCGTCGGCGTGGTGTCGGCTGACGTCGGCCTCGGCCTGCCCGACTTCCGCGCCGCCGAGCGCACGTTCCAGCTCATCACGCAGGTGGTGGGGCGGGCCGGCCGCGGCGAACGGCGCGGCGAGGCCTGCGTGCAGACGTTCTTCCCGACGCACTATGCCGTGCGCTGCGGCTGCGCGCAGGACTATGCGACCTTCGTCGCGAAGGAGCTCGAGTTCCGCACGGCGCTGCGCTACCCGCCGGTCACGGCCATGATCAACGTCGTCGTGCGCGGCACGACACTCGAGCAGGCGCTCGAGGCGGCCGGGGCCCTCGCCCGCGAGGTGGCGCGCGCCATTGCCGGACGGCCGATTGCGATCCTCGGGCCGGCTCCGGCGCCGCTCATGAAGCTGCGCGGCGAACACCGCGCGCAGTTCTTCGTGAAGGGTGGCGATCGGGCGCTGATGAACGCGGCCGTGCGCGGCGCGCTCGCGGCGCACCCGGCGCTGGCGCGGCGCACGTCGATCGACGTCGACCCCATCAGCATGCTCTGAGCCGCCGCGGGCGGCTCAGCGCGGTGCGGCCGGTTCCGTCACCCGGCCCGGGCGATCGACCGGTTCGATCGGCGCGGCCGTGAAGCAGAGCGCGAAGACGAGCGCGGCGGCGGCGGCCAGCGCGATGCGCCGGCGGCCGAGCGGCACGAGGTCGTTCGCCGTCGGCGGATGGGACGGCCCGGCCACGACGAGCACGACCACGACGAGCACGGCCCACGTAATCCAGCTGACCGAGACGAGCGTGAGCGCGAGGATGACGGCGGTGGTCGCGAGCGTGATCCAGCGTGACTTCGCGCCGAAGACCGCATAGGCCACGTGCCCGCCATCGAGTTGCGCCACCGGAAAGAGATTGAGCGCCGTGGCCAGCAGGCCGAACCACGCCGCCCGCGCCACCGGATGCAGCTGCAGGAGCTGGTCGCCGGGCAGTGCGCCCCAGATCGCGTGCTGCGCCGCCTGGTAGATGAGTGGGCGGCCGAGTGCGAACATCTCGAGGTGTGCCCGCATCGGCACGAGCCGCGACAGCCACAACCCCAGCACGAGCAGCGGCACCGCCACGACGAACCCCGCGAAGGGACCGGCGGCACCGATATCGAAGAGCGCGCGTTTGTGGGGGATGACGTCGCGGATGCGGATGAAGGCGCCGAAGGTGCCGGTGAGCGGCAGCGGCGCCGGCAGGAAGTAGGGCAGCGAGGCGTCGACGCCGTAGCGCTGGCAGGCCAGGTAGTGTCCGGCTTCGTGCGCGCCGAGGATGGTCAGCACCGAGACGCTGAACCACAGGCCGCCGAGCCAGAACCCGGCATCGGCGTAGGTGAGACCGGAGGGCGGTTGCCCGAAATCGGCGAGGTACGTCGCGTAGTGCCAGCCGCCGAAGAACGTCGTGACGACGAACGTGGCGAGAAAACAGCCGCCGTGGATGAGCCAGCGGCGCAGGGATGACGCCTCGCCGACGGACCGGGGCGGCACCGGCAGCGCGGAATCCGGGAACATCAGCCGGGGGCGCTTATCCGATGTTCTGCAGGTCTTTGCCGGGCTTGAACCGGATGGTCCGGCCGGGCGGGATCTTCACTTCGCGGCCGGTGCGGGGGTTGCGCCCGATGCCGCGCTTGCGCGGCTTCACCTGGAACACGCCAAATCCCCGCAGTTCAATGCGTTCGCCGCGCTGCATCGAAATACGCATCGCGTCGAACACCGCGTCGACGGACAGCTCCGCCTTCACTTTGGTGATCTCGGCCAGCCGCGAGACCTCGTTGACGATGTCGACCTTGATCATCGAGCGGATCGTGACTCCTCGAAACCGGTAACCATCATAGATAGAGCGACTTACGCTGTCAATCTTCGTGACGGCGGCGGGCCGGGAGCGCACGGATCGGCGAATTTCGGCCTGTTCCTGCCCGGTTCGGGTGGTCCGGCGCGGTACACTGGAGCCACCGTGCCCCGCCAGCTCCCCATCGTCGTCCTCGTCGGACGGCCCAATGTCGGCAAGTCCACGCTCTTCAACAGGATGACCGGCACTCGCCGGGCAATCGTCACCCCGATTGCCGGCACGACCCGGGATGCGCTGGCGCATCCGGTGCCGGTGGCCGATGGCGGCTTTCTGCTGACCGACACCGGGGGCATGTTCGGCCAGAGCGCCGACCCGCTCCACGCGCTCGTCGTCGAGCAGGGGCAGCGGGCCCTGACCACGGCCGACCTCGTCGTGTTCGTCGTGGACGGCCGCGAGGGGCTCGTGCCGGGCGACGAAGACATCGCTCAGGCCGTGCGGGCCACAGGGAAGCCCGTGCTGCTTGCCATCAACAAGACCGACGACCGGCGATCCGCGGCCGGCATCCTCGACCTGTACCGGCTGGGTTTCGATCCGGTGGTCGAGGTGAGCGCCGAACACGGCCGCGGGGTCGGCGACCTGCTCGACGAGATCAAGCAGCGCCTGCCGGCGCCGGCCGCCGAAGACGAGACCCACGCGAGCGACGAAGCGGCCCGCCACGGCACCCACCGGCCGGATGAGCTGAAGGTCGCCATCGTGGGCCGGCCGAACGCGGGGAAGTCGTCGCTCGTGAACCGGCTGCTGCGCGAGGAACGCATGATCGTGTCGCCGGTGCCGGGCACGACGCGCGATCCGGTCGACTCGGTGTTCGCGTGGCACAAGAAACAGGTGCGTATCGTCGACACCGCCGGCATGCGCAAGGCCGGCCGCGTGGCAAGCGGCGGCGCGCTCGAGTCGCTCAGTGTCATGCTGGCGCGGCGCGCCATCGCGGATGCCGACGTCGTCGTGCTCGTCATCGACGTCGCCGTCGGCCCGACCGACCAGGACGCCGCGATTGCCGGGGAGGCCGATGCGGCGGGCCGCGGTGTGGTCGTCGCTCTCAACAAATGGGACCTGCTCCCGGAACATACGCAGGAAGCCGCGGAAGCGGCCGACGGGGAAGTGCGCCGCCGCCTGCCGTTTCTCGACTACGCGCCCATCGTGCACATCTCGGCCAAGACGGGCGAGCGCACGCCGAAGCTGCTCGAGATCGTGGACCGCGTCGCCACCGAACGCCGCAAGCGTGTGCCGACGCCGGCGCTCAACCGGTTCATCGCCGTCATTACCGCCGCGCAGCCGCCCGTGTCCGACGCCCGCCGCGCCGTGCGCATCCTGTTCGCCAGCCAGACGGGCGTCGCGCCGCCGACCTTCGTGCTCTTCACGAACGTCGCGGCCACGATGCACTTCTCCTACGTGCGCTACCTGACCAACCGGCTGCGGGAGGAATACGGGTTTGCCGGCACGCCGATCCGGCTGCACATCCGCCGTCGCGTGCGCAAGGGCGCGGCGCCCGACGGGGCCTGATCCCCGTGGTATACTGCCACCTTCGTCTGCCGGCGCAGTGCGCGTCGAACGACGGACACGACGTATGGCCGCTCCGAAACTCGAGCGCCTCAAGGCCGCGGACGTCTGCCAGATCGCGCAGGTGCAGCCCTATGTGCTGCGCACGTGGGAGGCGGAGTTCCCGGATCTCGGCCAGGTAACGGCCGGGGGGCCACGCATCTACGGTCGCGCGGATGTCGAGCGCGTGCTGAAGATCCGTGAGCTGGTATATGTCGAGGGGCTCACGCTCTCCGGCGCCAGGCGGCGGCTGGAGGAGTCTCGCGATGACGACGGACCGGTGGCGACGGCAGCGGATTTTTCGCTCGTCGACGACACCACCCGGGCCCGGCTGCAGTCGGTGCGTGAAGGCCTGCAAGGGCTGCTCGCGCTGCTGGAACGGCCGGTAAACGGGGTGCCGTTCGAACTCGTGGCGGCGAAGGCGGCCACGGAACGTCCGGCGGCCGCGAAGCCGGCGAGGCGGAGCAAGCGGTAAGACGCGGCGTACGTGCAACACCAACGGGATGTAGCGCAGCCTGGCTAGCGCGCCTGCTTGGGGTGCAGGAGGTCCCGGGTTCGAATCCCGGCATCCCGACCAACCTCAGTCCCACTCGCGACCGGTTCCACCCCAAATCGGCACGCGGTCCGGCCATCGATGAACAAGAACGGCATCCTCTCGGTCGTCATCGTCGTTTCGGCGGTCATCCTGATTGGCCTCTGGGCCCTGCGCACCGGCCAGCAGCGTGCCGGCGCCCGCCAGTTCGATTGTGCGTCGGCGCCCGATGCGCCCATGGACCTCATCGCGGAAGCCATTCCGGCCACCTCGGCGCGGATGACGTGGAAGGCGCCGGCCGGCACCGAGGCGCCGACGACCTACGTGCTCGAAACCGGCTCGGGACCAGGCAAGAACGACGTCGCCACGTTCATCATCCCCGGCAACACGACCACGACCGACCGCGCCGGTGTGCCCGGCACGTTCTTCCTGCGGGTCTACGCGCGCAACGCCTGCGGCACCAGTTCGCCCTCGAACGAAGTGTCGGTCACCCTTCAGTAACGTCCGGGCCGGCGGCTCCGGCCTGCCACGCATGCCAGGCATCCGCCAGGCCGCTCAGGCGCTCCTCGTGCTCGTCGCGGGCGCAGCGGCGCTGCTGCCGCGGCCAGAGGCGGCCATCGAGCGCCTGTACGGGCGCGCCCTCTATCCCGCGATGCAGGCCGCGCTGACGGGCGCATCGAATCGTCTGCCGATCGCGGTGTTCGACGTCGTGCTCGTGTGCGCGCTGGCGGTGCTCCTGTGGTGGTGGTGGCGCGCCATCTCCGCGCTGTGGCGACGGCGGCTGTGGGCGCCCTCTGGCCGCGCGGCGGTTGCCACGCTCACGCTGGCCGCGGGGCTCTATCTCTGGTTCCTCGCGGCGTGGGGTCTGAACTACGCACGTCCGCCGATGGACGCGCGCCTCGCGCTGCCACCTGGCGCCCCCACGGCGGCGGAGGTCGAGACGCTGCTCGGCGAGGCGGTGACGGCGGCGAATGCCTGGTACGCGCACAGCCGCGGTGACAGCTTCGTGCCGTATCGCGCGGAGGCCGACGTGGCGCGCGCGCTTCACGCCGTGGAGGCAGGCCACGGGCGGCCGCGTCCCACCGTTTCCGGCACACCGAAGCCCACCGTCCTCGCGCCGTACTTCCGCATGGCCGGGGTGGACGGGCTCACCGCACCCTTCGCGCTCGAGACGCTGCTCAATCCCGATCTCACGGCGCCCGAGCGGCCGTTCGTGCTGGCGCATGAGTGGGCGCACCTGTCGGGGTATGCGGCCGAGGCCGACGCGAACTTCATGGCCTGGCTCGTGACGCAGGAGCCGGGCGCATCGCCGCGCACGGCCTACAGCGGCTGGCTCTTTGTCGTGAGCGAAGCGTCGCGGCAGGTGCCGGCCGCCGCCCGTCGCGCGTCGCTCGCCGCGCTCGGGTCGGGACCGCGGCAGGACCTGGCCGACATCGCCGCGCGCACGGCGTCGCGTGTCGATCTCGTGGAACGGGTCGGCTGGCGTGTCTACGACTCGTACCTCCGCTCGCAGGGCGTCGAGGAGGGCGTGCGCAGCTACTCGCGTGTCGTCGAACTCATCGTGCGCGCGCGTCGCCAGGGCGCCACCGCGCCGGCGGTGCCACAATGACGCCGATGTTGCCGCGTCACACTCTGCGCCTTGTCGTCGATGCCGCCACGCCCGACCCGGCGCTCATCGCCCGGGCCGCGCGTGTGCTCGTCGAGGGTGGCCTCGTCGTCTTCCCGACCGAAACGGTGTACGGCCTCGGCGCGCACGCGCTCGATGCGGCGGCGGTCGCCGGCATCTTCGCCGCGAAGGAACGGCCCACGACCGATCCGCTCATCGTGCATCTCGCCTCGGCCGCCGACCTGCCGCGTGTGGCGGCGACGGTGCCGGCGCCGGCTGCGCGGCTCGCGGCAGTGTTCTGGCCGGGCCCGCTCACGCTCATCATGCCGCGGCATGCCGGCGTGCCGCCGGTGGTCACAGCCGGCCTGCCGAACGTGGCCGTGCGCGTGCCGGCGCATCCGGTGGCGCACGCGCTCCTCGCAGCGGCCGGCGTGCCGGTGGCGGCGCCGAGCGCCAATCGCTTCTCGCGTCCGAGCCCGACGACCGCCGCGCACGTGCTGGCCGATCTCGACACGCGCGTGGATGTTGTCATCGACGGCGGCCCGACCGACATCGGCGTGGAATCGACGATCGTGGACTGCACGCTGTCGCCGCCGCTCGTGCGCCGTGCCGGCGGCGTGCCGCTCGAGGCGCTCGTGGCGGTGGTGCCGGACATCGCGGTGGCTCATGAGGTCGTGGGTGTCGACCGCGCGCAGCTCGCCCCGGGGCAGCTGCTGCGCCACTACGCGCCTGCCGCCCGCCTGACCGTCTACGACGCCGCCCCGGCGGCCGGCGTCGCCCGTGTGGCGCGCGAGGTCCGGCAGGCCACCGCGAGCGGGCTGCGTGTGGGGGTGCTTGCGCCCGACGAGGCGCTCACGGCACTGGCGCCCGAGATTGCGGCGGCCGCGTCTGCCGGGCGTGTCGTGGTCGCGACGCTTGGTCCGCGCGACGACGGCGCTGCCGCGGCGCGCGTGCTCTTCGCGGCGCTGCGCGCCCTCGATGCCGCCGGCGTGGACGTCATCCTCGGTCTCGGTCCCACACGCGCGGGGCTCGGTGCCGCGGTGTGGGATCGGTTGCGGCGGGCCGCCGAAGGGCGGATCGTCCCGGCCTGAACGCGCCCGTGTCTCGAGATCAGCTCGGCAAGGCGGTCCTTCACCAGGTCTTCGTTGACCTCACGCTCGAGGCGCGTGATCGTCGTCTGGCATGACCTGGGTGCCCGGGCGGGCCACCGAGACGCCGGGCGTTGAATGTCCATGAACTCGTGTCGCTCCTGCGGCGGAGATGCCGGCCGGGGTGGATGGCATTCCCTCGACCATCACTCGCTGAAACGGCGTGCCACGCGACGGGCGAGCGAACCTGCTGATAGAACGAGGCCTTTGCGCCTGGTGTTCCCCGGGACGGCGACGAGGCCTGATACGAAGTGGGACGCGCCGACCGGGCGTGGGATCGCAAGGCAGGGAACAGGGAACAGGGCGTGCGGCGTCAGGCGACGACGTCACGCCAGAGGCCGGGTTCGGTCACACCTTCCGTGGTGATGGCCAGCACGCGGGCCGACGGCGTGAGGCCGAGCGCGTCGCGCGTCGCAGGACCGGCCGCGTGGAGCGCGAGCAGGGCCGCGATGCCGGCCGACCCCGAGGTGCCGACCTCCATCCGCGGGTCGGTGCCCGCGGGGCGCGCCAGCTGACGCATCGCCGCGCGGCACCAGTCGTCGTGGACTGCGACGTAGGCGTCCACGAGGCCGTCGAGCGCCGTGAAGGCCAGGGGCGAGACCTCGCCGCAGCGCAGGCCGGCCATCATCGTCGTGAGCGGACCTTCGACGGCCACCGGGCGGCCCTCGCGTGCTGACGCCTGCACGCAGGCGGCGCGGGCCGGCTCCACGGCGACGAGCCGCGGCCGGGTGTCGCCGTAGGTCCACGCCATCCACGAGGCCACCGCGGCGAGCAGGCCGCCCACACCCGCCTGCACGAGCACCACCTCGGGCGGACCCTCCGCGCCCCAGGCCGCGGCGGCTTCGTCCATCACCTGCGTGTAGCCGAGCATGATGTCGCGCGGCACCTGCTCGTAGCCGTCCCACGACGTGTCGGAGACCACGAGGCCGCCGGTCGCGGCCGCATCCGCCGCCGCGAGGCGGACGGCGTCGTCGTAGGTGCCGTCCACGCGGATGATCTCGGCGCCTTCGGAGGCGATGGCGTCGACGCGCGAGGGCGCGACGTCCGCATCGAGGAAGATCCGCGCGCGGAGCCCGGCCACGCGCGCGGCGCGGGCGACGGCGCGGCCGTGATTGCCGGCACTCGCGCAGACGAGCGTGGTGACGCCCGCGAGGGCCCCACGCGCGCCGAGCGCATCAACCGCGAACTCGACGCCGAGGCTCTTGAAGGCCGGAAGGCCGAAGCGGGCCGTTTCGTCCTTGACCCACACGCCGCCGAGGCCGAGGCGGGCGGCGAGCGCCGGCAGGCGCACGAGCGGCGTCGGCGAGACGCGCGTTGTGAAGAAGGCGCGCCGGCGCGCATACTCATCGGCGGTGAAGAGGCCGGTCGCGCCGGCGTGGCGGGCGGGCGCGTGATGCAGCGTCAACATGGCGGGCGCGCAAAGTATAGCGACGATCGGGACGGCGCCGCCGGCCGGGGAGCGAGCGATGTCTCATGTGCTGATGCGGGGCCGCGGCGGCCGGGTGTGCCTGCCGGATCCGGCCACGACCATGATCGATCGGGCGGACGGCGGGCAGCTCGTGCTCTACCCGCCGCGCCGCGTCTGGGACCGCACGGCGCTCACGCGCGAGGAACTCATCGCCTGGCACCTGCTCATCGCCGCCACGGCCCGCGCGATGCTCGACACGCTGCCGCAGCTGGCCGGCGGGTGCCTCAACTACTGGGACGCCGGCAACTGGGCGCTCAATCTGGCCGCCGAGCCCGTGGGCCCGAAAGACCCGCATGCGGCGCGTGTGCTGCACCAGCATCTCTGCGGGCGCAGCCCGCACTCGGCCGACGGCGCGTGGCAGTGGGGCGAGTCGCCGTTCTTTCCCGCCTATGTCGATCGCTTCGCGTGGTCGGCCGGCAAGGCCGCGTTCACGGCCGTCGAATGTGCGGCGATCGTCGCATCCACATTGACGGTGCTGCGCGAGGTCTACGCCGAGCCGGAGGCGCAGGGGATGATGAGCGCACCGTGCGGCGCCTGCGGGTATCCCACGCCGCTCGACGACCTCGACCCGGCCACGGCGCGTTGTCCGGCCTGCCGCGCGCTGGCGCTCGGCTGATCGGGAGACGCGCGCACCACCAGACGTGCCGGCGATTTCCCGCGCGCGCTGGGCGGCGGCGTCAGCGCGCCGGCGGATCGATGCGGCGGCCGCCGATGTAGATCGCCTCGAGCGCGCGCGTGTTCGTGATGTCGTCGAGCGGGTTCTTCGCGAGCACCAGCAGATCGGCCTGCGCGCCCTTGGCGATCGTGCCGATGACGCCCTGCCTGCCCCAGCACGCGGCGGCGGTGCCGGTGGCCGAGACGAGCGCCTGCATCGGCGTGAGCCCCGCCTGCACCATCATCTCGAGCTCCAGGTGCTCGAAGAAGCCCTGGAAGCGCCCCGCGGGGCCGGTGTCGGTGCCCATGGCCACGCGAACGCCGGCGTCGTGCACGCGCTTGAGGTTCGCCTTCGCCACCTCGAGGCCGGCCTTGTACTTCTGGCCGAGCGCCCACGGCGGGCTGGCGCGGAACTGCGCCTGACGGTTGGCGTTTGAGATGTCGGCGACGATGTCGGCGCCGTAGCCGCGGCGGAAGAACGGATCGTTCGCCCAGCTCGGCGTGGACTCGTAGACGTAAGTCGAGACCTCGCGCATGAGCGTGGGGGAGTAGCACTGGTTGCCGCGGCGCATCGCGGTGAGGAAGGCGTCGTCCACCGGCAGGTCGCGGACGCTGTGCGCGATGAACGTGTTGCCGGCCTCGGCGAGCGCCTTCGCGTCGGCGAGGTAGAAGATGTGCGCGGCCAGCGTGAGACCGGCGGCTTTCGCGCGCTCGAGGGTGGCGCGCCAGGCCACCTCGGGCATCTTCCGCGACGTGCCGAGGTTGTCGTCCACGCGGATCTTCACGAGGTCGGGCTTGAGCGCGAGCACCTTGTCGGTCTCGACGCGGGCGGCCTCGGCCGTGTCCGTGTAGACGATCGGGCCGGCGACGAACACGCGGGCGCGGGCCGGCGGCGCCGTGACCTGCTCGGCGCGCAGCGCGAAGGCGTCGGCCTGGTCGTCGCCGAGCGAGAACACGGTCGTCACGCCGTAGGTGGCATACGCGCGAAGCTGACGCTCGAGGCCGGCGCGGGTGTAGAACTGCGGCCCGCTCTTCAGGCCGTCCACGGCCGACAGATGTCCGTGCGCGTTGACGAGGCCCGGCATGAGCGTCTTGCCGCGGGTGTCGACCCGCGCTGCGCCCTCGGGCACGCGCACGCTGGTGGCCGATCCGAACTCCGCGATGGTGCCGTCGCGCACGACGACCGTGGCGGATTCGATGACCTGCCCGGTGCCGTCGATGACGCGGCCGCCGACGAACGCGGTGACCTGCGCCGCCGCGGGTGTGCAGACTGTGACGAACAGCGCGCCGAGAACGAATGCAGTACGTGCCATGCGCGCGATTCTAGCAGCGCTCAGCCGTCGGACCCCGGGTCAGAAGAGGCCGGGCTGGGCGGCGTGCCGCTCGAGGTAGCCCTTGAGGCGGATTTTGCGCGCCGTGTTCTCGGACGACATGTAGCGAATCGTGCCGAACACCGGACGTTCCGGCCCCCATGGCCGGTCGTAGCGGCCGAGCGTCCAGAAGATGCCGCTGTAGGAGTTGGGGTCACGGCCGTCGACCGCGTAGCGGTTGTTCAGGTCGATCATCGTGGCCAGCGCCTGCTCGGGCGAGGCGGACCACTGCAGGATCTTCTTGCCCCAGAGCATCCGCAGGTAATTGTGCAGCCGGCCTTCGCGGCGGAGCTGACGCTGCGCGGCGTTCCAGATCGGATCGTAGGTGTCGGCGGCGTCGAGCGCCTCGTGCGAGTAGAGCGGCTCGCGCGGATCGGCCGCGTGCTTCGCGAGCGTCGCCTGCGCCCACGACGGCAGCGACGCGTACTGGTCGAAGTCGTCGCGGTGCGCGCACATGTTGTAGCCGAGCTCGCGCCAGGTGACGAGCTGGTCGAGAAAGGCTTCGGCCGCCTGCGACACCCCCCACCAGCCCGTGCGCGTGCCACGGCCCACCCGCGGCACGTCGCCGAGCCAGCCTTCCCGCGTCATGACCGCGTCGAAGACCTCGTAGGCCGAGATGTGGCCGAAGTGCAGGTACGGCGAGAGCCCACTCGTGACGTCGTCGTCGGGGTCGTTACGGTCTTCGACGTAACGCGGCAGCCCGCGCGTGAGGAAGACGGCGAGCCGGGCGTGCGCGGCGCGGGTGCCGCCGGGGAGGACCTCCGCCGGCGCGACGCCGTGATCGATGGGCAGGCCCGCGAAGGCCGCGCGGTCGCCGGTGAGCGGCCAGGCCTGCCAGCGCGTGGTAACGGCCTCGGGCAGCGCCGGCGCCGGCACGGCGAGGCCGGTGGCGAGCGGCTGCGATGCGGGCCGCGCGGCGAGATGCCCGGCGAGCGTGTTCTGCACGAAGCGGCGGTAGGCGTAGGCGGTCGGATACGCGCGGTCGGCGGCGCGCAGCGGCAGCAGGCCGTTGCCGTCCACCATGTCCACACGCACGCGCAGCCTGCCCGCCGTGCGGGCGACCATGCGCGGCTGGAAGAAGCCGGGGACGTCGTCGGTCACGACCAGGGCCGCCTCGGCCGCCAGCGCGTCGAGCAGGCCGCGTCCTTCCCCGGGACGTGCCTCGACGTACGGGAGATACGTGACGCCAGGGACGGCGAACGCGCGGGCGTTGTCGGCCATGCCGTCGATGACGAAGCGGTGAAAGCGCGCCGACGCCCAGGGGTAGTCGGCGCGCAGCGGTTCGAAGACCAGCAGGCCGAGACTGCGGGCCCGGGCCTCGTTGACGGCGTGCTCGAGCGCGAAACTCCACTGCGCCCGGCGGGCGCCGATCATCCAATAGAGGACGTAGCGGCCGCCGCCCGCGGGCTGGTCGTTTGCCGTACGTATCCTGGAAGCGGGAATGGCCGTCATAGGAGCAGACCGCAGACCCGCGATGCGGCGGGCCCTGCGCTATCATTTCATGGTCAGCGCATGGACGCGACAACGGATAGGACGCCGCGGCGCCGCGTGGCGTCCCCCGCTCGTCCTTGTGCCCAAGGAGTCCCCACGATGATCGCCCAGCGTTACCCCGAACATTTCATCGCTCCGATGCGCGAAGAGCTCACTACCCTCGGCTTCGAGGAGCTGCGCACGACCGAGGCGGTGGACGCCGCCGTGGCGCGTCCGGGCACGACGCTGCTCGTCGTGAACTCCGTGTGTGGCTGCGCCGCCGGCAAGGCGCGCCCCGGCATCGCGATGGCGCTCAGGCATGCCACGAAGCCGGCGCAGCTCGCCACGGTGTTCGCCGGCGCGGATCTCGAGGCCACCGAACAGGCGCGCGCGCACATGGCGCCGTTCCCGCCGTCGTCGCCGTCGATTGCGCTGCTCAAGGACGGCAAGGTCGCGTTCATGCTCGAACGCCGCGACATCGAAGGCCGTCCGGCCGAACGGATTGCCGAAGCGCTGACGGCGGCCTTCGACCAGCACTGCTAGCGCGCGGCGGCTAGCCGCCGCGTGTGTGCATCTCGAGATGCGGATGGCGCTTGAGCGTGCTGACCGGAATGAGCGGCCGCCGGTCGGGCACACCGAGCCGCATCTCGGCGCCGCGATCGGCGCGCGCCGTCCACGTGCCGGTGATGAGCCCGCGCATCTCGTCGTCTGACGCGCCGCCGCGCAGCGGCGCCCGCAGGTCAAGCCCGCGCGTCGCGTAGAGGCACGTGTAGAGCACCCCGTCGGCCGTGAGGCGCGCGCGGTCGCAGTCGCGGCAGAAGGGCGCCGTCGTCGAGGCGATGACGCCGAACGGCGTGCCGTCGGGCAGGCGGAAGCGATCCGCCGGCGCGGCCGTCTCCTTCTCCGCCGGGGCGATCGGGCCGAATGCGTCGGCGATGCGCTCAAGAATCTCGGCGCGCGATACCACCTGCGCGGCCGTCCAGCCCGTGGCGCCGCCCACGTCCATGTACTCGATGAAGCGGATCTCGCCGCCTTGACGGCGGGCGAAGCGCATGAGGTCCGCGATCTCGTCGTCGTTCACGCCGCGGATGACCACGGTGTCGAGCTTGAAACCGGGAAACGTCTGCGCCGCCGTGTCGATGCCGGCAAGCGTGCGCGTCAGCTCGTCCTGCCGCGTCATCTTCATGAACCGCTCGCGCTGCAGCGTGTCGAGGCTCACCGTCACCCGCTTCAACCCGGCCGCCTTGAGCCCGGCGGCGAAGGGGCCGAGCAGGATGCCGTTCGTGGTCATCGCGAGATCGCGCACGGTCGTGTGGCGCGCGAGCGCCGCGACCAGGGTGGGCAGGTTCGTGCGCAGCAGCGGCTCGCCGCCGGTCAGGCGCAGCTTGTCCACGCCGAGGCCCACGAACAGGCCCACCAGCCGATCGATCTCCTCGAACGTCAGCACGTCGTGTTTCGGCAGCCAGGCGTACTCCGCCTCGGGCATGCAGTACTGACACCGCAAATTGCAGCGGTCGGTGACCGAGAGGCGCAGGTTGCGCAGCGGGCGCTGGAACGTGTCGAGGACCATTGGGGGCGGGACCCGTCTGGATTGTGGCACACTGGCCCGCCGATGCGCCTGCGATCGCTCGATGTCTTCCGGGGCCTGACGATGGCCGCCATGGTGATCGTGAACAATCCCGGCGACTGGAACGCGGTGTACGCGCCGCTGCTGCACGCCGCGTGGCACGGCTGGACGCCCACGGATCTCATCTTTCCGGCCTTCCTCTTCATCATGGGCGCCTCGATGGCGCTCGGCGATCCGGCACGGCTGGCGCCGGCCACGGTGCTGCGGCGCGGCGCGGTGCTCGTGGCGCTCGGCCTCTTCCTGTCGGGCTTCCCGTACTTCAATCCCGCGCGCTGGCGGATTCCCGGCGTGCTGCAGCGGATCGGCGTCTGCTACGTCGCGGCGGTATTCGTGTGGCAGGCGCTGGCCAGCCGGCGCGACGCCGAGGCCACGACGCGGCGGCTCGCCGGCGCCATCGCGTTCTGTCTGCTCGGCTACTGGGCGCTCATCGCGCTGGTCGCGCCGCCCGGCGGCGTGGCCGGCGATCTCACGGCCGAAGGCAACCTCGGTGCCTGGCTCGATCGTGCCGTGTTCGGCACGCACCTGTGGAAGACGACGTGGGATCCGGAAGGCCTGCTGAGCTCGTGGCCCGCCGTGGGCACGACGCTCATGGGGGTCATGGCCGGCGCGTGGATCGGTCGCGCGCGGCCGCTCTGCGTGGCGCCGTCACTGGTCATCACGGGCGCGGTGGCGCTGATGGTCGGGAGGGCGTGGCACGCGGTGTTCCCGATCAACAAGGCGCTCTGGACCAGTTCCTACGCGCTCGCCACCGGTGGCGCCGCGATGCTGATGCTCGGGCTGCTGCACCGCCGGCTCGACGACGGCCGCTCGACCGCGTGGCTCGATCGGCTCACCGAGCCGTTCGCGATCCTCGGCCGCAACGCACTCGTGCTCTTCGTCGTGTCCGGGCTGGTGGCGAAGCTCATGATCGTGCTGACGGTGCCGGGACCCGCGGGGACGCTGGTGCCGCTGCAGCGGTGGCTCTACGAGGCGGCGTTCGCGCCGCTCGGGCCGCCAAAGGTCACGTCGCTGCTCTATGCGGTGGCGACTCTCGGGATGTTCTACGGGCTGCTCGTCCGGCAGCACCGGCGGCGTCTCTATTGGAGCGTATGACGCACGGCATGTCGACACGATCGGTGGTGGTGGTGGGCGCGGGGGTGTTCGGCGCGTGGAGCGCGCTGCGGCTGGCGCGTGACGGCTGGCGCGTCACGCTCATCGATGCCTATGGACCGGCGAACGGCCGCGCGAGCTCGTCGGACCACTCACGGGTGATTCGCGCCGGCTACGGCGCCGACACGATCTACACCACCTGGGCCACCGAGGCGCTCGCCGACTGGCAGTGGCTGGCGAAGAAGTCCGGGGAGACGCTGGTGGAGGAATGCGGCGCGCTGTTCCTCGGCGAGACGGGCAGCGCGCATCTGGCCGCCACCGCGGCCACGCTCACCGCGTGCGGCGTCACGCACGAGCGGCTCGACGCGGCGACCGTGGCCAGCCGGTATCCGCAACTGGGCGTCATCGGCCTCGGCGACGCGATCTACGAGGCGCGCGGCGGCGTGATCCGCGCCCGCCGGGCGGTGGCGGCGGCGGTGGCCACGGCGAGGGCCTACGGCGTGACCTACCGGCAGGCGCGCGTGCGGCCGCCCGACGAATCGGCCGACGCGACAGGCGTCGTGCTGGCCGACGGCGAATGTCTCGAGGCCGCGCAGATTGTCTTTGCCTGCGGCCCGTGGTTGCCGGCGCTCTTTCCGGACGCGGTCGGCGGCCGCATCCGGCCGACGCGGCAGGAAGTGCTGTACTTCGGTGTGCCGGCGGGCGACCCCCGCTTTGCCATCGACCGCCTGCCGGTGTGGATCGACTTCGCGTCCGGTGTCTACGGCATTCCCGACCTCGATACGCACGGCTTCAAGATTGGCCTCGATCGGCATGGTCCGCCTCTCGACCCCGACACCGCGGACCGCGTGGTGGGCGCCGACGCGGTCGCGACGGCGCGCGCGTGTCTCGCGCGGCGTTTCCCGGCGCTGATGGACGCGCCCCTCGTCGACGCGCATGTCTGCCAGTACGAGAACACCGCGAGCGGTGACTTCATCATCGATCGGCATCCGCGGCGGGCCGATGTGTGGATCGTGGGCGGCGGCTCGGGCCACGGCTTCAAGCACGGGCCGTCCGTAGGCAAACACGTGGCCGACCTGCTCGGCGGGCGTGCCGCGGTCGAGCCGCGCTTCGCGCTTGCCGGCAGGTCCACCGAGGCGGCGCGCGCCGTCTACTGAGGCCGCGTCTTCGCGAGCTGCTCGAGGATCTGGCCGAGCCGGCCGATCTCGGCGCCGTACTTCGCCCAGTCGCCGGCGCGCTGCGCCTCGATGGCGCGCTGGTACGTGGCCTGCGCCTCGGCGGCGAGCTGCGGCGCCGGCAGCGCCGCGATGGCCGCGGGCAGCGGCGTAGCCGGGGCGGGCGTGGCCGGCGCCGCGCGCAGCGTGCCCGCGGCCCCTGGCGCTCCGGGCTCACCGGTGACGGCGGCGCCGGGCACCGGCACGGCCGCATCGGCGGTCACCATCGCCGCGTCCTGCGGTTGCGCGCGGCGGGCGCGCACGGCCTCGGGTGAGAAGAGGCGCGCCAGCGCGGCGTCGAGCGAACGGTCCATCACGATCGCGTTCTGATACGCGACGATGACGCGCGTGAGCTCGGGAATCCGGCCCTGCTGCGCGCGCAGGTAGAGCGGCCGCACGTAGAGCAGCGACTCTTCGATCGGAATCACCATCAGCGTGCCCTGGATGACTTCCGAGCCCTGCTGATTCCAGAGCGTGATCTGCGGCGAGATCACCTGGTCCTGATTGATGCGGGCGACGACCTGGCGCGGCCCGAAGACCAGCTTCTGCTTCGGGAACTCGAACGCCATGAGCTGGCCGTAGCGCTCGCCGTCGGATCGCGCGACCAGCCACGACGCGAGGTTGTCGCGGCGGCGCGGCGTGAAGGGCAGCATCTGGATGAATTCCGCCTTCGTCTCGCCGGGCAGCTTCATGATCGTGTAGTACGGCGACATGCGCACGGCCTGGCCGCTGGCATCGATGGCCGGCACTTCCCACTGATCTTCCTTGTTGTAGAAGACCGCGGCGCTCGTCATGTGGTACGTCGAGTAGACCGACGACTGCAGCCCGAAGATGCCTTCGGGGTAACGCACGTGCGCGCGCAGCCCGGGCGGCATCGTGTCGAGCGGCTTGAAGAGCGTGGGGAAGGCCTGCGCGTAGGCGCGGATGAGCGGATCGTCCGGCTCGGCCAGATAGAAATCGGTGGTGCCGTGATAGGCGTCGACGACGACCTTCGCGGCGTTGCGGATGTAGCTCACGCCGGGCGCGCCTTCGGTGGCGTAGGGATAACGGCTCGTCACCGTGTAGGCATCGAGCATCCAGAAGAGGCGTCCTTCGTCCACGACCAGATACGGGTCGGCGTCGAAGGTCAGGAACGGCGCGATTTTCTCGGCGCGCAGCTTGATCTGCCGGTCGAAGATGAGGCGGCTCTCGGGCGTGATGTCGTCGCTCAGCAGCAGCTGGTAGTCGCGGAAGCGCGCCGCGAACACCAGTTTCTTCCACAGCGAGTCGAGCGCGATGCCGCCGCGGCCTTCGTAGGTGGAGAAGACGTTGTCGTCGCCCTTGGGGTAATGGAACTCGCGGGCCCGCGTGCGGACGATCGCGTACTGGTTGGCCAGTTCGCCGAAGTAGAGACTGGGCTCGGTCACCGGCATGTTCACGGTGGAGACGGGCGGCAGGTCGCGGATGAAGAGCACCGGCAGTCCTTCCGCCGTCACCTGATTCACCGGACCGAGCGTGAGGCCGTGCCCGTGCGTGAAGGTGAGGCGCTCGTTGACCCACGTGCGATTGGGCAGCGCCGTCGGGTTCAGCTCGCGCGCCGAGAGCATCACCTGGCGCAGCTGGCCGTCGATGACGTAGCGGTCGTTGTCTACCGCCGTGAAGTCGTAGTAGGTGCGGATCTCCTGGATCTGCCCGAAGGTCTCGAGCAGCGGCTGGTGGTCCCACAGCCGCACGTTGTCGAGGGTGGCGCGGTTCCGGTCGATGTCGGCCTTGGTCAGCTCGGCGTCACCGGTGAGCGACCGCTGCTCGATCGTGTCGAGCGCGAAGGCCTTCCGCGTGGCGTCGATGTTGTGCTGGATGAACGGCGCTTCGCGCACCTGTTCGTTCGGCGTCACGACGAAACGCTGGATGGCGCCCGAGTAGATCTGGCCGGCCAGCACGGTGACCGCGTAGACGCCCACGGCGCCCGCAGCGAAGGCCGTGCGGCCGCCCATCGCCCACGCGGCGGCCAGGCCGGCGCCGGCGAGCGCCGCCGCGGCCTCGGCGAGCGCAAAGGGCATACGCGCGTAGACGTCGGTGTAGCCGGCGCCGCGGATGATGCCGGTGGGGGTGAGCAGCGTGTGCGGCCGGTCCAGCCACGCGCCGGCAGCGAGCAGCACGAGGACGGCAGCGGCGAGCAGGCCGAGATGCCGGCGCGCGCGTCCGCCGAGGCGCACGCCGAAGGGCGTGATGGCCAGCTGGCCGCCGAGCAGATAGAGCGCGCCCGCGCCGGCGGCTGCCACGCCCACCTGCACCAGCCAGTACGACCGCAGCAGGTCGAGCATCGGCAGCGTGAAGACGTAGAACGCCACGTCGTAGCCGAGGATGGGGTCGGTCCTGCCGAACGTCTGCCCCTGCTGCCAGCCGAGGAATTCGCGCCACGACGCCGCGGCGTAGAGCGCGACGAGCGCGGCCGCGCCGGCCGCCACGATCGCGCCGAGCGTCTGCATCTCACGGCGGGCCGGCAGCGCGAGCGTGATGCCTTCGGGGGTGGAGACGACCTGCGACTCGACCGGCAGCGTGCGGGCGGCGATGCGCAGGTGCGCCGTGAGCCACGCGAGCGACACGACGAACGCCAGGCCGCCCAGCGTGGCCTGCG
>JBIKUN010000234.1:0-3912 GCA_044347565.1 Vicinamibacterales bacterium
CGCGGCCGGGCGGCCGTGACCTGCCGCTGCAGCTCCTCTTCGATGAGGCGCGAGAGGTACTCGGCCGCCGGGAGGAACGGCGGCGGCGGCGGCGCGAGCCGGCCGTTCACGAGCAGGCTCGGCGTGGTCGTGATGCCGTAGCGGGCGGCCTCGGCGGTGGCGCGGGCCGGCCGGTCGCGATGTGTGCCCGCCGCGAGGCAGCGATCGAACGCCGCCTGATCGAGGCCAGCCTCGGCGGGAATGGCGCGCAGCCGCCGCGCATCGAGCGTCGCCGGACGCGCCGCCGCATCGTGGAACGCCCAGAAGCGCCCCTGTTCGTGGGCGCAGGCGCCGGCGGCGGCGGCAGAGTCGGACTGCGCGCCGTAGGCCGGCAGCAGCTTGAACACCAGCCGCACACGCGCGCCGTAGGTGCCGAGGACCCGCGCGAAGACCTGCGCCAGCCGCGCATAGTCGGGGCTCTGCAGATCGCCGAAGACCACGAGGTCCACCGCGGCCGACGGCGCGCCGAGCACCGGGTCGAGGGCCGACGACTCCACCCGCACGAGCGGCGCGGCGAGCACGATGTCGCGCCGGGTCGACGTCTTCACGAGCTCCTCGATGTACGCCATCTTCGCCAGCTCGGGTTCGGTCTTGCGCTCGAGCCAGGCACGCAGTGACGGCTTCATCTTCTCGAGCGCCGCGCCGCGCGTGCGATCGCCGAGGCTCTCGTACAGCGCCGTGAGCGCCGTGTCGGGCATGGCGATGACGCGCTTCGGCACTTCCTCGGCGAGGAGCGCCTCGGGCGTGAGCGATCGGGCCGCGGCCTCGCGGGCCAGCAGGTCGGACGTCGCCATGGCGTCGGCGATGCGGCGGCGCTGGTCGTAGAGCTGCCGCATGAGCGCGAGGTAGCTGCCGGGATCGGTGGCCAGCCACTCGCGGTCGACGTCGCCCACGGTGATCGTGCGATCGCCGACGATGGCGGCGGCATCTCCCGGCGCCGGCGGCGGCACGACGAGGACCGGTGCCGCGATGGACGGCGCCGCGGCAGCCGCGGGCGACGGCGGGGGCACCTCGCCCAGCGTCAGTTCGAGCGACGCGCGGTCGGCGGCGTCGGGGCCGCGACTCACGGTCAGCAGGTAGCGCCCGGGCGGCATCGCGTCCACCGGCACGGCCGCCATGATGCGGGTGTCGAGCGCCAGCCGCAGTTCGAGCGGCACGAGGTCCAGTGTGACGAACGGCTCGAGACCAAAGTGGGCGCCATCGATCGTCAGCGTGTCGGTCGTGCGGTCCGGCACGGCCTGCTGCACGACGAGCGGTGGACGTGGTGTCTGCGCCCCGGCCGCCGCCGCGGCGCCGAGCAGCCAGGTGACGACGAGACGCGCGACGCGCGGTCCGCAGAGACGCCGCAGGCAGACGGGGCTCACGGCCACTCCTGCTCCGTCCACGGCGTGCGGCAGGGCGTCCGCGCCTCGTACCGCGCGAGGTTCGCGGCGATGCGGTTCACGACCGCCGGCAGACCGGCCCGCTGGGCCGCGGTGAGCAGGTCGCGCTGCACCGCCGCCGCGCGCTCGAACTCCCCCAGTTCCGCCAGGGTCATGGCCATCGTCTCTCCGAGATCCAGCGTGCGTCCCTGCTGAACCAGATCGTCGACCAGCATCTTCGCACGCTGTCCATCGCGCACACGGGCATCCGCCGCGGTCACGAGCAGACGCGCCAGGCCGTGCGCGAACGCGATGGATTCGGGCGCCGCCTCGTGCGCACGTTCGAGCGCGGCGCGCGCCTCGCGATGGCGGCCGAGTTGCGCGAGCGTCATCACCTCGCCGATGCGCGCCTCGCTTTGCCCCGCGTCGTCGGCGAGCACGCGCCGATATTCGGCGAGCGCATCGGCCGCCCGCGCGGTGCGCCGGAGACTCGAGGCGAGACGAAGGCGCGCCTCCACGTACGTGGGACGGATGGCGATCGCCGCCGTGAAGCGACCGACGGCGTCGGCATGCCGGCCATCCTCCTGATCGAGCACGCCGAGGCTGTAGAGCGCCAGGAACTGCTCCGGCGACAGGCGCACCGCCTCGAGGAACGCCGCCCGGGCGGCGCCGCGATCGCCGGTCATGTTGAGCGCCGCGCCGAGGCGATGATGCAACGCGGCGTTGCCGGGCGCGAGCGCGAGGCCGCGGCGGAACCAGTCGGCGGCGGCCACCCACTCCTTCGCCTCGAGGGCGCGGATGCCGCGCGTCTCGTAACTCTGGGGACTCTCGAGCAGCGTGTCGAGTGCCACCATCAGCGGATCGGCCGGCAGGATCTGGTGGTTCGCCCGCTGCCGCAGATGGAGGTCGGCCTTCGCCGTGTCGCCGAGCGCGGCGTAGGCCTGCGACAGCGGATAGTGCACGGCGGCAGCCGTCGCGTCGCGCGCCAGCACGGCCTCGAAATGATCGACGGCCGCGCCCGCGTCGTTCGCCGCGAGGGCTACGCGGCCCAGACCGAACCGCGCCGAGATCGACGTGGGCTGCAGCGCCAGCGCCGCGTCGAAGCGGGGCTTCGCGGCATCCGGTTGCCCGAGCTGCAGGAGCGTCTCGCCGAGCCACACGAGCGCGGCGACGTCCGACGGGTTGCGGGCGAGCGCGCGCTCGAAGGCCGCACGGGCCGGCTCGGGCTCGCCGCGCTGGCGGTGGAACTGCGCCAGGTAGTACGGCCAGCGGTAGTCGGCGGGCGCCAGCGCCTCGGCGCGCGCGAGAAAGGCGGCCGGGGCGTCCGGAAACTGCGCCGCCATCAGCAGCAGCCCGACGTCGCCCGCCGCCTGACTCTGCTCCACATCGGGAGCGCCCGCCGACGCCAGTGTCGTGACCCGGGCGAAGCGATCGCGCACCTGTGTCTGCACCGACGGCGCGAGCTTCGCGAGATCCGGCAGCGGCGGCACCTGGAGTGCGCCGCCGCGCCGCGCCGCATCACCACACGCGGCGCCAAGCACGACCGCGAGCATCAGCACTGGTAGCCGCCGCCACACCGCAATCATCGTGCGGTTCCCTGGGTCAGCGTGGTCCAGCGATCGATCGCCACCGACGGCCACGACTCTTCCGAGCCATCCGGCCAGCGCACGCGCACGACCGGCGCCACGGCGGACGCGCCAAGGCCGACGTGCACGCGCGGGTCGTTCGCCGATCCGTAGCTGCCATCGGCTCTCGCCCGCCGCCCGAGCGTGGGCTGCCCCGGCCGCTCGACCGCCACGCGCGCGCCGACCATGTCGCGGCCATCGCGGCCGACGAGCCGCAGGCCAAGCCAATGCGCGCGCGCGCCCACCTCGTTCACGAGCAGGTGCACCGGGCCGCTGTTGTTGCCGACGAGGACGTCCACATCCCCATCATTGTCGATGTCGCCGAACGCCGCGCCGCGCCCAGACTCCGACAGCGTCAGGGCCGGTCCGGCCTGCGCCGTGACCGCCTCGAAGCGGCCGTTGGCCAGGTTGCGGAACAGCAGCTTCTGCTGATCGTATGGGAACGCCCGGCCGCCGCGTCCTTCCTGGGCGATGATGGTGCCGTTCACCGCGAGGACATCGAGCCAGCCGTCGTTGTCGTAGTCGAACCACGCCGTGCCCCAGCCGGTATAGGCGAGACTGCGGCCGCCGATGCCGGATGCCGCGCTGACATCGCGGAAGTGCGCCGTGCCGTCGTTGGCGAAGAGATTGGTGCCCTGGCCGGTGAGCTCGGTGACGATGACGTCCTCGTCGCCGTCGTTGTCGAAATCGCCGGCGTCCACGCCCATGCTGGCTTCGGCCTTGCCCTCACCGGTGAGCGCGATGCCCGCCGGCAGGCCCGACTCGCGGAACGTGCCATCGCGCTGGTTCATCCACAGGAAGTCGGGCTCACCGTCGTTGGCCACGACGATGTCGAGCCAGCCGTCGCCGTCGAAGTCCGCGGTCGAGACGCCGAGGCCCGGCCGCGC
>JBIKUN010000235.1:0-3899 GCA_044347565.1 Vicinamibacterales bacterium
GCCGGCATGCCGGGCCTGGCCGGCGAGTTACTATCGAGACCGTAATGCCACGACGTGCCGCCTCCGCCCTCGGCTTCCGCCTCTTCGTCATCGCGCTCCTCGTGGCCGCCAGCGTGCGGCCCGCTGGAGCCCAGCTGCGGCGCATCCCGATCGAAATCGTCGCGCTCACGGAGAGTGCGTCAGTGCGGGCCGGCTCCACCGTGAAGGGGGCCCTGCAGGTCACGCTGCCCGAAGGTCTGCACGTCCAGTCGAACAAGCCGCGCGATCCGGCGCTCATCCCCACCGAACTGCTGCTCGAGCCGCCCACCGGCGTCACCGGGGTGGAAGTGGTGTTTCCGAAGGCCGTGGACTTCCCGCAGGAAGGTCTGCCGGAGCCCCTCCTCGTCTTCGATCGCGAGTTCACGATCGGCGTACAGCTCGCGTTTGCCGGCAACCTGCCGGCCGGCCCGCTCACCATCCCGTTCGAACTGCGCTACCAGGCGTGCGACGACAAGGTCTGCTTCGCGCCGAGTTCGAAGAAGGGCGAGTGGACGGTGGAACTCGTGCCGGCCACCGCGGCTGTCACGCCGCAGCATCAGGACGTGCTCGGGGCGATTGCCTTCGGCAGTGGCGACACGCCCGCCACGGCCGCGCCCGTCTTCGCCGCGCCGGCCGCGGCCGCACCGGCCGCGGGCGGTGATGGCCTCGCCGCGCTCGAGCGGTTCACGGTGGTCTCGACCACCGGCGGCTACCTCGGCACTGGCGACTTCATGACCTTCATCAGCAACGCCGAGGCCGGCGTGGTCGAGACGGGGCTCTTCGAAGGCCGCGGTCCGCTCGCCATCCTGCTCATCGTGCTCGTCGGCGGGCTCGCCCTCAACCTCACGCCCTGCGTGCTGCCGATGATCCCGATCAACCTCGCCATCATCGGCGCCGGCGCCCAGGCGGGCTCGCGCCAGCGCGGCTTCCTGCTCGGGCTGACCTACGGCGGCGCCATGGCGTTCGTCTACGGCGTGCTCGGCCTCATCGTCGTGCTCACCGCGAGCACGTTCGGCACCATCAACGCCTCGCCGTGGTTCAACCTCGGCATCGCCGTGCTCTTCGTCGTGCTCGCGCTCGCGATGTTCGACGTCTTCGAGATCGATTTCTCGCGCTTCGGCGGCACCGTCGGTGCCGGCGGCGCGCGTGGCAGCTTCGGGCTGGCGTTCACGATGGGCGCGGTGGCGGCGCTGCTGGCCGGGGCGTGCGTGGCGCCGGTCGTCATCCAGGTGGTGCTCTTCGCGAGCAACCTCTACGCCACGGGCACGAGCGCGGCGCTGGCGCTGCCGTTCTTCCTCGGCATCGGCATGGCGATCCCGTGGCCGATCGCCGGCGCGGGCCTGGCGTCCCTGCCGAAGCCCGGCCCGTGGATGGTGCGCGTGAAGCAGGCCTTCGGCGTGCTCATCCTCGGCACCGCCGTCTACTACGGCTACCTCGCCTACGGGCTGTTCGCCGACCGATTCGTCGATTCGGCGGAGGTCTCGTCGAGCGTCGAAGAGAAGCTGAAGGCCGGCTGGCACTCGTCGCTCGCCGAAGGGCTCGCCGTGGCCGAACGCGAGGGCAAGCCCGTGCTCATCGACATGTGGGCCACCTGGTGCAAGAACTGCCTCACGATGGACAAGACCACGCTGACCGATCCGGCCGTCACCGCCGCCCTCGACGGCTACGTGAAGATCAAGGTGCAGGCCGAGCAGCCCGACGAGCCGCCGTCGGCCGACCTGATGAAGCGATTCAAGGCCGTGGGGCTCCCGGCCTATGCGATCATCCGCCCATCGTCGAAGCCGCCGGCCGACTGACCCCCGGGACGTTCGGGCCGCGTCTCCCGTCGAACGGACGCAGATGCCGCGCCGACTCGCAGCCGCACTCATCGTCACCCTGCGCGGGCAGGGGCTCACCCGCGAGGAGCTCGATACCGTGCTCGACCGGTCGCTCACGGGCGACGAGACGACGGCCATCCTGACGCGCCGGCAAGCTGCTACTATCACCTGACTCTCTGATGTCCATGCGGGCCATCGTCCTCGCCGCCCTGACCGCCGTTGCCGCCGGGCCGGTCCTCCTCGCCACCGCCGACGCGCCGCGTCCCGTCGCGTCCCACAGCCAGGCCGCCGCCGCGTCCGCCGTGATGACACCGCAGGCCGTCGTGGAGCAGTCGTGCGTCGGCTGTCACAACGACCGCGCGAAAGCTGGCGGGCTGACGCTGCAGGGCTTCCAGGTCGCGAAGGCCGCTGACGGGCTCGACGTGACCGAGAAGATGATTCGCAAGGTGCGCACCGGGCAGATGCCGCCGGCCAGCGGACGCCGTCCCGCCGAGGCCGCGCTCGATGGCCTCGCCGCCGCGCTCGAAGCCGCCGCCGATGCCCGCGCCGTGCAGGTGGCCTCGCCCGGCCGCCGATCCTTCCAGCGGCTGAACCGCGCCGAATACGCGCAGTCGGTGCGCGACCTGCTCGGCCTCGAGGTGAGTGCCGGCGACTACCTGCCGCTCGACACCAAGATGGCGAACTTCGACAACATCGCCGACGCGCAGCTGCTCTCGCCGACGATGATGCAGTCGTATCTCACGGCCGCGGCCGAGATCAGCCGCCTGGCGGTGGGCGACCCCACGGCGACGGCGCGCGAGGTGTCGTTCCTCATTCCGCGGACCGCCTCGCAGCGCGAGCGCGTGGACGGCGCGCCGTTCGGCACGCGCGGCGGCCTGTCGGTGCAGCACACGTTCCCGGCCGACGGGCAGTACCGCGTCCGCGTGTCGTTCTACCACGAGACCACCGGCGCCCTCTACGGCAACGGCCGCGCCGCGCTGCACACGGCCGACGCCCCGGAGCAGGTCGAGATCTCGATCGACGGCGAACGCGTGGCGCTGCTCGACGTCGACCGGTGGATGAACAGCTCCGACCCCGACGGCGTGAACCTGCGCAGTGAGCCGATTGCCATCACCGCCGGCCCGCACCGCGTCACGGCGGCGTTCGTCGCCCGCTTCGAGGGGCCGGTGCAGGACCTCATCACACCGCTCGAATGGTCCATCGCGAGCACGAGCATCGCCGACGCCTACGGCTTCACCACGCTGCCGCACCTGCGCGACATGGCGATCACCGGGCCCTTCGAGACGACCGGCGTCTCCGAGACGCCCAGCCGCCGGAAGATCTTCCAGTGCCGGCCGGCCTCGCCCGCCCAGCAGGTGCAGTGCGCGCAGCGCATCATCACGGGGCTGGCCTCGCAGGCCTTCCGCCGCTCCGCCAGCGAACGCGACGTCAACGCGCTCATGGCGCTCTACCGCAAGGGCGCGGCCGACGGCGGCTTCGACGAGGGCATCCGCATGGCGCTCGAAGGCGTGCTGGCGAGCCCGCGCTTCGTCTTCCGCTTCGAGGAGCGGCCGACGACGGCGCGCGCCGGGCAGGCCTATGCGGTGAGCGACGTCGACCTGGCGTCGCGACTGTCGTTCTTCCTCTGGGCCGCGGCGCCCGATGCCGAACTGCTGCGCCTCGCCGAGGCCGGCCGCCTGTCGCGCCCCGCCGAACTCGAGGCGCAGGTCACGCGCATGCTCGCCGATCCGCGCGCCGACGTGCTCGCCGAACGGTTCGCCTCGCAGTGGCTGCGGCTGCAGGACCTCGACACGATCCACCCCGACGTGCGTTTCTATCCGGACGCCGACGAGCAGCTCAAGGCGTCGATGCGCCGCGAGACCGAAACGCTGTTCCGCCACGTCGTGCGCGCCAACCGGCCCATCACCGAACTCTTCACCGCCGACTACACGTTCGTCGACGAGCGCCTGGCGCGCCACTACCGCATCCCCGGCATCGTCGGCCCGGAGATGCGGCGCGTCGCCTATCCCGACGCGCGCCGCCGCGGCATTCTCGGCCATGCCAGCATCCTCACCCTCACCTCGG
>JBIKUN010000118.1:0-14331 GCA_044347565.1 Vicinamibacterales bacterium
GACGCCGGACTCACGTGGAGTGGCCTCGCTGACCGCGCCCGCTCGCGCGTCGACACGCTCTCGGGCGGCATGCGACGGCGCGTCAACCTGCTCGCCGGCATGCTGCATCGGCCGGCGCTGCTCCTGCTCGATGAACCGACCGTGGGCGTCGATGCGGATGCGCGCGAGCGCATCTACGCCCTGCTGCGCGAGCTCTGCACGCAGGGGATGGGCGTGCTGCTCGCGACGCACGAACTCGAGGAAGCCGGCCAGCACTGCGACACCGTCGTGGTGCTCGATGCCGGGCGCGTGGTGGCGGCGGGCACACGGGCGGCGCTGCTGGCGGCGCACGGCGTTCAGGAAGGGGAAGTCGTGGTCGTGCCGGTCTCCGCCGATGCCTCCGGCGGGCTTCGCGCCGAAGGTTTCACGCCGGCGAGCGATGGCGCGTGGGTCAGTGCCGCGGCCGCGGTGGACCTGGCCACTCTGGAGCGCCGGCTCGCGGACCGGGGGATCGCCGTGGCGGAGATTCGCCTGCGCCGGCCGACGCTCAGCGGCGTCGTGGCGCGGGCGATTGCCGCGCATCGGGAGCGTGCGTCGTGAGGTGGGCGGTGTGCCGCGCGCAGGGGCTGGCGCTGGCCGGCGATGCCGGCGCGCTCGCCATGAGCTTCGTGCTTCCCGTGCTCGTGTTCCTGGTCTTCGCGTCGATCTTCTCGAGCGCGACCGGTGACGACCTGCGCCTGCAGGTGGCGCTCGCCGACGACGCCGCGACGCCGCTCTCGCGCCGGCTCGCCGCCGCCATCGAACGTGAGGCCTCGCTGCGCGTGATCCGCGTCGAGTCACGCGCGGCGGCCGACACGCGGGTGGCCGAGGGCGCCGCCGATGCCGCGATCGTGCTGCGGCGTGACGGGCGCGGCCTCGACACGCTCGCCGGCGATGGCCTGGCGCCGGTGCTCGTCGTGAGTCACCCGGCGCGCGCCGTGGCCGGCGGCATCGTCGCCGGCGCGGTGCAGCGCGCCTACTTCGCGGCGCTGCCGGATGCGGCACTGCGCGGCGCGGTGGCCCTCGTGGACCAGGTGGTCGTGCCGCTCACACCCGACCAGCAGGCCGCGGCTGCCGCCGTGCTCGACGAGATGGCCGCGGACGCCGCCGCCGATCCGGATGGTGACGAGGGCGCCGCGTTCTCCTCGCTCGTCGAAACGGCCGTGCGCGCCGATGCCAGCGCGCAGGCGAGCGTTCCCGCCTACTACGCCGGCGCCGTCGCCGCGCTCTTCATCCTGCTGGCCGGCGTGCCAATCGCAGCGGCCCTCCACGACGACCTCGCCTCCGGCGTGGCCGACCGTGCCGTGGCCGGGCCGGCGGGTCTCACGGTGCTGGTCGATGGTCGCGGCCTGTTCCTGGTGGGGCAGGGCACCGCGCAGGCGGCTGTGATCTTCGCGGTCTCGTGGGTGTGGGCCGGCGGCATGCCGGCGGCCCCGCTGTGGCCGTGGGCCGCGGCGGCGGGCGCGCTCGGCGTGGCCTCGTCCGGCGCGACCCTGTGTCTGGCCGCCATCTGCGGCACGGCCCGGCAGACCACGACGGCCTCGAACATCGCCGTGCTCGTGGCGTCGGCCGTGGGCGGCAGCATGGTGCCGCGTTTCCTGATGCCGCCCTGGCTGCAGGACCTGGGATGGTTCACGCCGAACGCCTGGGCGATCACGGCCTTCACCGAGGCACTCGGCGCGCGTCCGGCCGGGCCGGCCACCTGGACGGCCGTGGCCGTGCTGGCCCTGGGCGGACTCGTTGCCTGGGGGATCGCGCGGACGCTCTTTGGCCGGCGCGCGGTCCGCTGATGACCGGGCGTCGTCCGGGAATAAGGTGCGAGCCAGCGGGGTTCGCGCAGTACACTGAGAGACCGGCCAACCCACGACCGCATGAGTCACGCCGCGCTTCGTCCGCTCGCCTTCGCCGAATACGTCGCCGAACGTCGCGCCGACGTCGACGCTGCACTCGACCGCTGGTTGCCCGCGCCACCCGCCTGCCCGCCCGTGCTCGCCGAGGCGATGCGCTACGCGGTGGCGTCGGGTGGCAAGCGCTTCCGCCCGGTGCTCACGCTCGCCGCCGCTGATGCCGTGGCCATGGCCAGCGGCTGCGATGATGAGGCCCGCGCGGCCGCCCTCGCCCTGGCGCTGCCGATGGCCTGCGCCGTGGAGCTCGTGCACACCCAGTCGCTCGTGCACGACGACCTGCCGGCGATGGACGACGACGTGCTGCGCCGCGGCCAGCCCACCGTGCACGTGCGCTACGGCGAAGGCCTGGCGATACTCGTGGGCGACGGGCTGCTCGCCGAAGCGTTCGGCCTGCTCGCGCGGTATCCCTCCGAGGCGGAGGCGCCGCACGCCGTTCCGCGCAAGCTTCAGGTCATCGCTGAACTCGGGCAGGCCGTGGGCGCGGCCGGCATGGTGGGGGGGCAGGCGATCGACTTGTCCGTGACGGGCTCCTGTGGTCCGGGTGGCGAGGGCGCCGAGCTCGATCTTGCGGCCCTTTCCGACATGCACGCGCGCAAGACCGGCGGGCTCATCCGCGCGGCGGCTGTGGGCGGCGCCGTCATGGCCGGCGCGTCCGCCGAGCAGGTGGCGGCCATGGCGGCCTTCGCCGAACGCGTCGGCCTGGCGTTCCAGATCGTCGACGACGTGCTCGACGTGGAAGGCTGCGCGGCCACGCTCGGCAAGACGGCCGGCAAGGATGCCGGGGCCGGCAAGGTCACGTTCCCCGGGCTCGTCGGCCGCGACCAGGCGCGCCTGATGGCGATCGAGGCCGTGGCCGATGCCGAGGCCGTCCTTGCCGGGGCGGGCCTGTCATCGCCGTATCTCACGGGCCTCGCGCGCAGCGCCGTGCATCGCCGCGACTGACCCCGGTCCGCGGGGGCGCGGCACCTGCTAGAATTCTGGGGATCATGTCCAGCCGCAACTCGTTCAGCACCCGGTCGTCCCTCACCACGGGGGGCCAGTCCTACGACTACTTCAGCCTCACGGCCCTCACGAAGGCGTTCCCCTCGGTCGAGCGCCTGCCGTTCTCGCTGAAGATCCTGCTCGAGAACCTGCTGCGGCGCGAGGACGAGGCCTTCGTCAAGGCCGACGACATCCGCGCGCTGGCCGGCTGGAATCCGGCGGCGAAGAATCCGGACAAGGAAATCTCCTTCATGCCGGCCCGCGTCATCCTGCAGGACTTCACCGGCGTGCCGTGTGTGGTCGACTTGGCGGCGATGCGCGACGGCATCGCGGCGCTCGGCGGCGACCCGGCCAAGGTGAATCCGCTGCAGCCGGTGGAGCTCGTGATCGACCACTCGGTGCAGGTCGACTACTTCGCCACCGCCAACGCCCTCGGCCTGAACGGCGACCTCGAGTACCAGCGCAACCGCGAACGCTACGTGTTCCTGCGCTGGGGCCAGGGCGCCTTCGAGAACTTCCGCGTGGTGCCGCCCGAGACGGGCATCGTGCACCAGGTGAACATCGAGTACCTCGCCCGCGTCGTCTGTCAGGACGCCGGCGTGCTCTATCCCGACACCTGCTTCGGCACCGACTCGCACACCACGATGGTGAACGGGCTGGGCGTCGTGGGCTGGGGCGTGGGGGGTATCGAAGCCGAGGCGGCGATGCTCGGGCAGCCGAGTTCGATGCTGATTCCGCCGGTCGTCGGCTGCCGCCTCACCGGCCAGCTGCCCGAAGGCGCCACGGCCACCGACCTCGTGCTCACGATCACCGAGGCACTGCGCAAGCACAAGGTGGTGGGCAAGTTCGTCGAGTTCTACGGCCCGGGCCTCGGCCACCTCACGATTGCCGACCGCGTCACGCTCGGCAACATGTGCCCTGAGTACGGCGCCACGGTCGCCATCTTCCCGATCGACACGCTGACGCTCGACTACCTGCGCCTCACCGGCCGCGACGAACAGCAGGTCGCGCTGGTGGAAGCGTATGCGAAGGCGCAGGGCCTGTTCCGTGTGGATGGCGCGCCCGATGCGACCTACTCGGAAGGCCTCGAGATCGACCTCGCCACGATCGTGCCGAGCCTGGCCGGTCCGCGCCGTCCGCAGGACCGCGTGGCGCTCAGCGGCGCCAAGCAGTCGTTCGCCGGGTCGCTCGACGAGCTGAAGAAGGGCGTCAAGCCTTCGGCAGGCTCAGGCCAGGGGGCGCCGGCGGCCGTGGCGACGAAGACGCAACTCGAACACGGCTCGGTCGTCATCGCGGCCATCACGAGCTGCACCAACACCTCGAACCCCGGCGTGATGATCGGCGCCGGTCTCGTGGCGAAGAAGGCCGTGGCGAAGGGCCTCACGCGCAAGCCGTGGGTGAAGACGTCGCTCGCGCCGGGCTCGAAGGTGGTCACCGAATACCTGCGCGCCGCCGGCCTCGACACCTATCTCGATCAGGTGGGCTTCAACCTCGTCGGCTACGGCTGCACGACCTGCATCGGCAACTCGGGCCCGCTGCCCGACGAGATCAGCGCCGAGATCCGCGAGCGCGGCCTGGTCGTGGCCTCGGTGCTCTCGGGGAACCGCAACTTCGAGGGCCGCATCCAGCAGGACGTGCGCGCCAACTACCTGGCGTCGCCGCCGCTCGTCGTGGCCTACGCGATTGCCGGCTCGATGAACATCGACCTCACGACCGAACCGCTTGGTACCGGACTGGACGGCGCGCCGGTGTATCTCAAGGACATCTGGCCGACCGACAAGGAGATCGCCGACGCGATGCGCGCGAGCGTGACGTCGCAGGCCTTCACCTCGCAGTACGCACAGGTGTTCGAGGGCGATGCCCGCTGGCGCGCCCTGCCGGTGCCCACCGGCGACCGCTTCAACTGGGAGGCGGAGTCGACCTACGTGCGCCGGCCGCCATTCCTCGAGAACCTGTCGATGCAGCCGGCCCCGCTCGCCGACATCAGCGGCGCGCGCGTGCTCGCCGTGCTCGGTGACAGCATCACGACCGACCACATCTCGCCGGCCGGCAACATCAAGGCCGACAGCCCCGCCGGCAAGTACCTCATCGAACACGGTGTGGCTCCGAAGGACTTCAACTCCTACGGCGCGCGCCGCGGCAACCACGAGGTGATGATGCGCGGTACGTTCGCCAACACGCGCATCAAGAACCAGCTCGTGCCCGGCGTGGAAGGCGGCGTCACGGCGTATCTCCCCGCCGGCGACGTGATGTCGATCTACGACGCGTCGATGCAGTATCAGGCGAACAGCGTGCCGCTCTTCGTGCTGGCCGGCAAGGAATACGGTTCGGGCAGCTCGCGCGACTGGGCCGCCAAGGGCACGATGCTGCTCGGCGTGAAGGCGGTCATCGCCGAAAGCTACGAGCGCATCCACCGCAGCAACCTCGTGAACATGGGCGTGCTGCCGCTGCAGTTCACGGACGGCGAGTCGGTGGCGTCGCTCGGCCTCACCGGCAAGGAGACGTTCGCGCTCACCGGCGCCGGCGCGTCGCTGAAGCCGCGCACGCTCGTCACGGTCACGGCGACGGCCGAGGACGGCAGCACGAAGACCTTCCAGGCGATGTGCCGCATCGACACGCCGGAAGAACTCACGGCGTTCAGCCACGGTGGCATCCTGCCGTACGTGCTGCGTCAGCTCGTCAACAAGAAGTAGGGGACTGATGGCGGCGATGGATGGAGTCGACGGGCGGTATCCGCCTGGCGGCTCCGCTTCGCCGCGTCGGTCACTCGCACCTCACGGCGGCTTGAGCGCCGTCAAAAGCACTTCTGGGGGCCCCCATCCCCTAATCTGCGTGTCACCCGCACTCCCGGTGCGAGTGACTGTCTTCCGATCGACGACGGCTCAGAGTCGCCGCCAGGCGGATACCGCCCGTCGCCTCCGCATGCAGTCGCGGCACTGCACCACGGTGCGCGCATGCTGACGTCCGCGGCAGTCAAGGCGCAGGCGAGGCGGCTGGGGTTCGATCTGTGCGGCGTCGCGCCGGCCACCGGCATGCCGGAGCTCGGGCGCATTCACGACTGGGTGGCGCGCGGGTATCACGGCGAGATGCGGTATCTCGAGCGGTCCGCCGATGTGCGGGCCGATGTGACGCGCTTTCTGCCGGGCGCGCGGTCGGTCGTGATGACGGCCACGAACTACTTTACCGGGCCTGACCCCACGCCCGGTCCCGTGCCGTCCGTCGCGCGCTACGCCCGCGGCGCGGACTATCACCTGGTGCTGCGGGAGCGGCTCGACGCGCTGCTCGCGTGGATGCAGGAGGCGACCGACCGGCCCTTCGACGCGGCCGTGTTCGTCGACAAACACTGGGTGCAGGAGCGCGCGGTGGCTGCCTACGCGGGGCTCGGCTGGATCGGCAAGCACTCGCTGCTCATCAATCCGGACCTCGGCTCGTGGGTGCTGCTCGCCGGCATGGCCACCACGCTGCCGCTCACGCCCGATGCGCTCGTGGCCGATCAGTGCGGCGCCTGCACGCTCTGCATCGACGCGTGTCCCACGGGGGCCATCGTGGGGGAGCGCGAGGTGGACGCGCGCCGGTGCATCAGCTACCTCACGATCGAAAACGACGGCGTGCTCGACGCGCGCGAGAAGGCCGCGGTGGCCGGGCATCTCTTCGGCTGCGACGTCTGCCAGGAGGTGTGCCCGTGGAACCTCGCGCCGGCCGTCACCGCCGACGCCGCGTGGCAGCCGCGTGCCGGCCGTGAGGCGCCGGATGCCGCCGAGCTCTGGCAGCGGCCTGACGATCGGCTGCACGTGTTCATCGAGGGCAGCCCGCTGACGCGCGCGTCGATGGCGCAGGTGCGGCGAAACCTGGCGCTGGCGATTGGCGCCTCCGGCGACGCCGCCGCGGTCGAGGTGCTCGACCGTCCCGGGAACGGCGTGAAGCACGCCGCGTTCAGCGCGGACGCGCCGGCCGTGCGCGACGCCGTCGCCTGGGTGAAGGGGCACTAGCCGCCGCGACGCCACGGCGAGTGCCAGGGCGTTTCGCCGCGTGCCGCCGCGTCGGGGGCGCTACGGCTGCGGCGCGCTCGTCGCCGCGGCCGGCTGCAGGTACTTGCCGTACCAGTCGGCGTAGCGCTGCAGACGGTCGCGCTCGTAGCTCGGGATGGTCAGGCCGTGGAACTGGCCCGGGTAGATCACCAGCTGCGTGTCGATGTTCTGTGTGCGCAGCGCCTGATACATCTGCTCGCTGCCGGCAATCGGCACGTTGAAGTCTTGCTCGCCGCCCATGAACAGCGTCGGCGTCCTGATGCGATCGGCGTGGAAGAACGGATACGACACCTTCAGCCAGCGGTCCTGCGCTTTCCACGGCAGGCCCACCTCCACTTCGTACTGCACGATGTACTGGTCGTGCCCGTACAGCGAGAGCTGCAGGGAACTGCCGGCGCCGCTCACCGCCGCCTTGAAGCGCGTGTCGCTGGCGATGGTGTAGTTGGTCGTGATGGCGCCGTAACTCCAGCCGCCGATGCCGAGGCGATCGGGGTCGGCGAGTCCCTGCCGGACGGCCTCGTCGACGGCGCCCAGCACGTCGACCACTTCGAGATTGCCCCAGTCGCCATGAATGGCCTTCTGGTACTGCGCGCCGCGCCCTGCGCTGCCACGGTAGTTCGGGGCGAGCACGAGATAGCCCTGCGCGGCCAGCCACTGGTGGGTGACGTCGAAGCCGTGGTCGTCCTGGCCGTTCGGGCCGCCGTGGATGTAGACCACCATCGGAGACCGCCGGCCGGCCGTCCAGCCGGCCGGCTTCACGAGGATGCTGTGCACCTCGGCGCCGTCCTTGCTCTTCGACGTCAGGTTCTCCGCCGTGGCGAACTGCACCTCGGCCTGCAGCGCCTGGTTGTGACGCGTGAGCCGGCGCGGCGTGCCGCCGTCGAGGGCGAAGAGCTCCGGCAGCGTGTTCGACGTGCTCAGCACGGCGGCGTGGCGGTCGTCGGCGCCATTCGGACTGAGCGCGGCCACGACCATGCCGTCGCCGGTCAGGCGGCGCGGTGTGCCACCCTCGGCGGGCACGCTCGCGGCGTGCTGCGAACGGTCGTCTTCGAGCAGGAACGAGATGCGCTGGCCGTCCTTCGACCACGACGGCGCGAAGACGGCGCGGTCGAGGGTGGGGGAGAGCAGCCGCACGGTGGCCGGGCCCGGCGCGTTGGCGGCGACGACACCGAGTTTGTTGAGGTCGTAGGCGTAGTTGGTGTCGGTGTCGCCGACGAGCACCGCGATGCGCGAGCCGTCGGGACTCCAGGCGGGCCGGCCCGTTTCACCTTCGGGCGTGGCCGTCATCTGCCGCGGCGTCGCGCCGGCCTTCGCGTCGATGACCCAGACGTCGGCATTCGTCGTGCGATCGGGGTCGGGCTGCGCGCGCTTGCTGATGAAGGCGATGCGGGTGCCGTCGGGCGACCACGCCGGGTTCTGGTCGTCCGCCTGGCCGGAGGTGAGCGTGGTGGCGGTCTTCGTCGCCACGTCGAACACGGCGATGTGCGAGTAGTGGCGCGTCAGGTAGCCGGTGCGGTCCTGCTTGAAGTGGTAGCGGTCGATGACGATGGGCGGCGTGGTCTTGCGCTTCCAGCCGTCCATCGTCTCCGGCTCGTCGGCCGGGTTCACGTCAGAGATCTCGAAGGCGATGCGCGTGCTGTCGGGCGACCACTGAATGTTGCTCAGCCCACCCTTCACGTCGCTCACCTTGAGTGCCTCGCCGCCCTGGCGGGGCAGCAGCCAGAGCTGCGCGCCCCGCTTCTTCTCGTCCTCGGTGCCGCGCGAGGCGAGGAACGCGAGGTAGTTGCCGTCGGGACTCCAGCGCGGCGAGCTCTCGCTGTCGGGGGACGAGGTGAGCTGCTGCTGCGCGGTGCCGTCCCAGCGCGCCATCCAGATGTCGGTGTTGCGGGTGTCCTTCACGGCGTCGATGGTCGTGACCGTGTAGGCCACCCAGTCGCCGTCGGGCGAACGCTGCGGGTCGCCGAGGGCGACGATGCGATTGAAGTCGTCGAGCACCAGCCGGCGCGGTGCCGGCTGGGCGGAGGCGAGGGTGGGCAGCAGGGCCAGCAGGCCGGTCAGGGCCAGGATGCGGAATGCCATCGCCGCACTATACGCGGACTCGGGGGCCACTGGAGTAGGATGAACCCATGTCCGATGACGCATCGTCCATCGCTCCGTTGATGCTCATCTCGATGCCGCAGCTGGCCGATCCGAACTTCACGCGGACGGTCGTGCTGCTCTGCGCCTACGGGCCCGAAGGTGCCTTCGGGCTGGTGGTCAACCGGCCCATGGACAAACCTGCCCACGAGGTGGTCGAGACCGTGCCGGCCGTGGCGATTCGCGACGACGTCTACCTCTTCACGGGCGGCCCGGTGGACCAGCGTCGCGCCTGGGTGCTGACCTCCCGCCCCACGCTCGATGCCGACGCCACGGAAGTGGCCGACGGCGTCTATCTCACGGCGTCGCCGGCGGCGCTCAGGGCGGCGCTCCAGTCGCCGCCCGCGAGTGACGTGCGGGTCGTGGTCGGGTATGCCGGCTGGGATGCCGGGCAGCTCGACGAGGAGCTCGCGCAGGCCTCGTGGCTGATGGCGCCCGTGGGCGCCGACCTCATCTTCGGCAGTCAGCCCGAGCGGATGTGGGACAACGCCATCGAACGCCTCGGATCCGATCCCGCGCACCTGCTCGGCAGTCCAGGTGTGCACTGACCCATGACCGACCTGTGCGATCCCTCCCGCCTATGTCCAGACCCACCGCGCCGTTCGCTCTTGCCGCTGTCCTGTCCCTTGGTGTGGCCGCCTGCGGATCGCCAGGCGCGCCGCCGGCCGGCAGCGCGCCGGTGCCCGCGCCCGAGCGGCTGGATCCCGCGATGACGGCGGTCACCGCGCAGACCGCGCGCTTCGCTCCGACGGACCTCTCGGCCGATGTGGCCGGGCTGCCGGATTCCGAGCGCCGCGCGCTCGCGCACATGATCCGCGCCGCGCAGGTGATGGACGCGCTCTTCCTGCGGCAGGTGTGGGCCGGCAACGAGACCACGCTCTCGACGCTCGTGACCGACGACACGCCGGCCGGACAGGCGCGCCTGCGCTACTTCCTCATCAACAAGGGGCCGTGGTCGCGCCTCGACCACAACGAGCCGTTCGTGCCCGGCGTGCCGGCGAAACCCGCCGCGGCGAACTTCTATCCGGCGGATGCCGCGAAAGCGGACGTCGAGACGTGGATTGCGTCGCTCGTCGGCCCGGCCCGGCAGGCGGCCACGGGTTTCTTCACCACGATTCGCCGCGGCGCGAACGGCCAGTTCATGGCCGTGCCCTACAACGTCGAGTACCAGGCCGAGCTGACGCTCGCCGCCTCGCACCTGCGTGCGGCCGCCGCCGCCACCACGCAGCCCACCCTCAAGGCCTTCCTCGAGGCGCGGGCCGCGGCGTTCCTCTCGAACGACTACTACGAGAGCGACGTGAAGTGGATGGAACTCGACGCCTCGCTCGAGCCCACGATCGGACCGTACGAGGTCTACGAAGACGAGTGGTTCAACTACAAGGCGGCGTTCGAAGCCTTCATCACCGTGAAGGACCCGGTGGAGTCGGCGAAGCTGCAGCAGTTCGCGGCGGCGCTCCAGGAGATCGAGAACAACCTGCCGATCGACGCGGCGCTGCGCAACCCGAAGCTCGGCGCGCTGGCGCCGATTGCGGTCGTCAACACGGTGTTCTCGGCCGGTGACGGCAACCGCGGCGTGCAGACGGCGGCGTTCAACCTGCCGAACGACGAACGGGTCGTAGGCGAGAAGGGCAGCAAGCGCGTCATGCTGAAGAACAACCAGCAGGCGAAGTTCGGCACCGTGCTGCTGCCGATCGCGCAGGTGGCGCTCGCGCCGGCCGACCGCCCGAACGTCGCCTTCGATGCCTTCTTCACGCATATCCTGATGCACGAGCTCGTGCATGGCCTCGGGCCGCACAGCATCACCGTGGGCGGCCGCGCCACCACCGTGCGCCAGGAGCTGAAAGAGACGTCGAGCGCCATCGAAGAAGCGAAGGCCGACATCACCGGCCTCTTCGCCCTGCAGTTCCTCATCGACAAGGGGCAACTGCCGAAGGAGATGGAACGCACCATGTACACGACGTTCCTCGCCTCGGCGTTCCGGTCGATCCGCTTCGGCATCAGCGAAGCGCACGGCCGCGGCCAGGCCGTGCAGCTCAACTACCTGCTCGACCGCGGGGCCTTCGTCGTGAATGCGGACGGCACCTTCGCGGTCGTGCCCGGCACGGTGCGCGACGCGGTCAGCGCGCTGGCGCGCGAGATCATGACGCTGCAGGCGGCGGGCGACTACGCGGCGGCGAAGCGGATGCTCGACACCCTCGGCGTCATCCGCCCCCAGACCCAGGCCGTGCTCGACAAGCTGCAGGGCGTGCCGGTGGATATCGCGCCGCGCTTCACGTCGGCGGCGGCGCTGCTCTCGGCCTACTGAGCGGCGCTCAGGCGCCGGCGACCACGAGCGTCGGCACGGCGGCTTCGGTCATCACACGGTAGGCCGTAGCGCCGAGGCGATGCTGGCCGCCGCCGCGCGACACCACCAGCAGGCCGGCGTTGCGATCCCGCACGATGCCGGCGATGCCGGCCGCTACAGCGCCGCGCCGCACGTCGATGTGCGCGTCGGCAGCCCCGGGCATGCTCCGCGCGATGGCCTCGAGCTGTCCGCGCGCCGTGTCGTTCGTCTCCGCCGTTTCGGTGGCGGCGCCGAACGGCCACCACGCCGGGGCTGGCACATCGTGGCAGACATGTCCGATGGCGAGCGGCACGCCGCAGGCACCGGCCCATTCCGCCGCCGTGGCCGCCACCGTGGTGTCGGCCGCGTCGAGGCCCACCGCCGCCACCACCTGTCCGAGCGTGAAGCGCGCCGTGCCCTGTTCCACGCTCATGCGTTCCGGCGTGTACTCCGGCACGGCGAGCACGGGCACGTGCGCCGCGCGCACCACCCGTTCGGTGGTCGAGCCGAACACCACGCGGCTGGCGCCGCCGAGCCCGCGGGTGCCCATCACGATGAGATCGGCACCGGCGCGTTCGGCCGCCGCAAGGATCTCGTCGGCCGGCATGCCCGTGACGATGTCGATGGCCGGCAGGAGCGGCGAGGCCGCGGCCGGCATCCGGCCGAGTGTCTCCTGCAGGGCCGCTTCCACCTGGTCGCGCAGCGTGTCGCCGTACCCCGCGGCTTCGGCGCCGGCCACGAGCGTCGGGTCGTTGATCGTGACGACCGTGAGGTGACCGCCGAAGGCGCCGGCGATGGCGAGCGCATGGCGAAGCGCGCGTTCGCTGTGCGCCGAGAAGTCGATGGGGCAGAGGATGGACGCCGGAAGGGCCATGACGGGACAGTGCCTCGGGAACGGGACGCTAGCGCGTGGTCGGGGCCGGGCCGGCCTGCACGGCCTTGGCCGTGAGCGGCGCCTTGCCGCTGCCGATGTTCACGACGACGCGGTCGCCCACCTTGAGGTCGGTCGCGGCGATCTTCGTCTTGCCGCGCGTCACCTTCGTGGTGGCGACGATGGCGATGGTGGAGACAGCGCCGTCTTTCGTGGCCCGCACGACCAGTTGCGTCGCGCTGACCTCGGTCACGGTGCCGAGCAGCTTGTGGTCGTGGCCTTCGTGCGCGAGCACCGGCACGGCCGGCAGAGCGGCGAACGCAAGGGCGGAGACGAAGGCGCGGCGGTTCATGGGCAGCTCCAATGCGAATTCAGTGCGGATGTCCCGGCAGCGGATCGGGCACGTCCAGTGTACCAGACAGGAAGCGGCGTTCCTCTTCGAGCGCGCGCCATTCGGCGCGGCCGCGCGGGTTGAGATCCTCCATCTCCAGGAGGTCCGCATCGGTCAGGGCCGGCAGGTGACGGATGAACCGCACGAGGCGCCACGAGGCCTGCTCGCCCTCGGGTGTGCCCGTCGTCCACGCCGGCATGCCGGTGAGCTTCACGCCGTGTTCGATGAGGGCGAAGAGTTCGCCGTCGCTCAGGTCCTGCGTGGCGGCGAGCCGCATGTCGGGCGCCTGCGGGTAGAGGCCACGCCCCATCGGCGTGTCACCCGACCCGTCGTTGCCGTGGCAGCTCGCGCAGTGATCGGCCCAGTGGGCCTTGCCGTCGGCCAGCGACTCGGCTGTGGACGGTGCGGGATTCGTGCGCGCCCTGAGCGCGGCCGGGATCAGAAAGTGGCGCGCCGTACGAGAGACCGCGGTCTCGACAGGACCAGGGGGCGGCGTGGTCGCGACCCCCTGCGCGGCGAACCAGAGCCCGCCGATCGTGGTCGCGAGACCGACGACCGCGAAGAGGTGCCAGAGAGCGCGCACGAAAGTCACAGCAGCTCCGCGAGAGGGAGGTGGCCCGCGCGGCGTGGGCCGCGGCGGGGCCCTGTCAGTTCACCGAGCAGGAGCCCGGACCGTCGGGATGCCCGCAGGACCCGCAGGGGCCGGCGGCCATCGGCGCGCGTCCGGCGCGGGCACCGGGCGCCGACACCGCGAACACCGAGAGCTGCTTTTCGAGCTTCTGCCCGTGACAGGCGGGGCACTCGAACGTCGTCGACTCGCGCACGAGCAGCTCGAAGCCGTGGTCGCAGTCCTGGCAGCGGTATTCGTAGAGCGGCATGGTGACAGGATACAGGGGCTGGGGGCTGGGGGCCAGGGGCTGGGGCTTGACGTGCGAGCGCGTCTTCGTCAGGCTGCGCTCGCGAGCCCCAGCCTCCAGTCCCCAGCCCCAACGCCATGATCCACGCCGCCGTCATCCCCGCCCCGCACCAGCCCGTCGAGATCCGCGAGTTCCCCGAGCCCGATATCGCGCCGGGCGGGATGTTGCTGCGCACGGAGTACTCCGAGGTGTGCGGCACCGACGTCCACCTGTGGCATGGGCGGCTCTCGGGGGTGCCGTATCCGCTCATTCCCGGCCACGTGTCGATCGGATTCGCCGAGAAGATTCGCGGCGAGGTCATCGGCGGCGACCAGCAGCGCCTGAAGGAAGGCGATCGCGTGGTGTTCTTCGACGTGCATCGCACGTGCGGCCGCTGCCATGCCTGCGCCGTCACGCACACCCCCACGAAGTGCCCGTCGCGCAAGGTCTACGGCATCACCGACGGCGCGAACGACGGACTCTTCGGCGGCTGGAGCGAAGCGATCTATCTGGAGCCGGGCGTCATCGCCGCGCGGCTGCCCGATGCCGTGCGTTCGGAGGACTACATCGGCGGCGGCTGCGGCCTCATCACCGCCGTGCACGCGATCGATCGCGCCGCGCTGAAGCTCACGGACAGCGTGCTCGTGCAGGGCACGGGCGCCGTGGGGCTGAGCATCGTGGCGCTGGCGCGGCTTTCGGGCGCTGGTGTCGTCATCGCGATTGGCGCACCCGGCGACCGGCTGGATCTCGCGCGCCGCATGGGCGCGGACCTCACGCTCG
>JBIKUN010000119.1:0-14264 GCA_044347565.1 Vicinamibacterales bacterium
GCGCGGCGCCTTCACGATCGACTGCGACGTGCCCGGGGTGCCGCTCGACGGGCGGAACCTCATCTGGAAGGCGGCGGCGCTGCTCGACCACGTCGTGCGCCGGCGAGACGGCGGGCCGGCCGGCGTGCGGGTCACCCTCACGAAGCGGATTCCGGCTGAGGCCGGGCTCGGCGGCGGCAGCAGTGATGCCGCGGCGACGCTGCTGGCGCTCGCGCGTCTCTGGCGCGTGGATTTGGATCTGCCGAGCCTGCTGCGCCTCGGCGCCCGCCTCGGTGCCGACGTGCCCTTCTTTCTCGCCGGCGGCACGGTGCTCGGCACCGGCCGCGGCGACGACATCTCGCCACTGGCCGAGCCGCCGAAGGTCTCGGTGGTCATCGTGAAGCCGCCGTTCGGCGTCTCCACCCCCGACGCCTACCGCTGGAGCGACGAGGATGGCCCGCCCCGGCCCGGCCGGACCCGGCGTCGCCTGCCGACGAGCTGGCCGGCCTGGGCGGCCGATGTCCGGAACGACCTCGAAGCGCCGGTGGCCCGTCGCCATCCGCCGATTCGGCGGATCGTGCGGGCGCTCGGCGCCCTCGGCGCCGATTACGCCGCCATGTCGGGCAGCGGCTCGGCCGTCTTCGGGCTCTTCGAGGCCCCGGCCGCGGCGCTCGCGGCCCACGCCGCCCTGACCCGGCGGGGCTGGAAGGCCTGGGCGACCGAGACGGTCTCAAGGGCCACGATCGTGCGGGAACGCCAGCGGGTGCTTGCCGGCGGCTGAACCGGTCGTATACACTTGGGGTTTCGGCCGCTCGGCATGAGCGTGCCATGAGGAGCGGCTGCAGCCGTTCAGCATGGCGGGTTCTGGCCGGCGGGGGCGTGGCCAAGGCGGCCACGGGTGCTGGGGCGTGGCCAAGCGGTAAGGCGCGGGCCTTTGGAGCCCGTATTCGAAGGTTCGAATCCTTCCGCCCCAACCAAACTACTCATTCTTGTCGTCCGCCTCGCGGGAGGCGGACCGTAACGACGGTTCATGCCACAGGCGATGCCACAGACGGGATTCGGGGATCTGAAAGTGTTCGCCGGCAGCGCGCACCCGCGCCTGGCCCGTGAGATCGCCCAGTTCCTGGGAGTGCCCCTCGGCCAGGCCCGGCTCCGGCGTTTCCCCGACACGGAAGTCTCGTTCCAGATCGACGAGAACATCCGCGGCACCGACATCTTCCTCGTGCAGCCCACCTGCGCGCCGGTCGATGAGCATCTCGTCGAGATGCTCATCATGATCGACGCCTTCCGGCGCTCGTCGGCGGCGCGCATCACGGCGGTCATTCCGTATTACGGCTATGCCCGTCAGGACCGCAAGGACAAGCCGCGCGTGCCGATCTCGGCCAAGCTCGTGGCCAACGTCATCGCCGCGGCCGGCGCCCACCGCGTGCTGACGATGGACCTGCACAAAGCGCAGATCCAGGCGTTCTTCGACATCCCGGTGGACCACCTGTTCGCGGCGCCGGTCATCATCGACCACCTGTCGCGCCAGGATCTGAAGAACCTGTCGATCGTCGCGCCCGACGCCGGCGGCGCCGAACGCGCCCGCGCCTACGCGAAGCGCCTCGGCGCGGAACTCGCGGTCATCGACAAGCGGCGCAGCGAAGACGGCACCGCCGAGGTGATGAACGTCATCGGCGACATCCGCGGCCGCACCTGCGTGATTGCCGACGACATCATCGACACCGCCGGCACCATCCAGAAGGCGGCGCAGGCGCTCAAGGACTCGGGCGCCGAACGCGTGCTCGCGTGCGCGGTGCACGGCGTGCTCTCGGGCCCCGCCATCGACCGCATCGAGAAGTCGCCGCTCGACAAGCTCATCGTGACCAACACGATTCCGCTCGAAGAGAAGCGCGCGCGGTGCGAGAAGATCGTCGAGCTGTCGGTGGCGCGCCTGCTCGGGCAGGCCATCCGCAGCATTCACGAAGAGACATCAGTGTCTTCGCTGTTCGTGTAGGGAACAGGGAACGGGGAACAGGGACCAGTTATGGAAGCGACACTCGCGGCAGTGAATCGGACGGGGAAGGGCAAGAACGAGGCGCGGCGCCTGCGCGCATCGGGCCAGGTGCCCGCGGTGGTCTACGGCGCCCAGAAGGCCGGCGACGCGATCGCGCCGGTGCAGATCGCCGTCAGCCCCAAGGAGATGATGCGCATCCTCCACTCGGCATCGGGTGTGAACACGCTCATCACCCTGAACGGACCCGGTGACAGCATCCAGAAGGTGCTCGTTCGCGAGTTCCAGCTCGACCCGGTCACCCAGGCGCTGCTTCACGCCGACTTCTATCGCGTCAACCTCGAGAAGAAGATCGCGGTGAAGGTGCCCGTCGTGCTGCACGGCGAGCCGAAGGGCGTGAAGAACCAGGGCGGCATCCTCGAGTTCCTGCACAAGGAAGTCGAAGTCGAGTGTCTGCCGACCGCCATTCCCGAGCACATCGACCTCGACGTGGCCGAGCTCGAACTGGGCCAGGCCATCTACGTGCGGGATCTCGCGGCCAACGCCTCGTGGTCGCCGCTGAGCGACAGCGACCTCATGCTGGTCCACATCGTCAACCTCAAGGCGTCGGCGGAACCGGCGGCCGAGGGCGCGGCGACGCCGGCGGCCGCGGCCGAGCCCGAAGTGATGAAGAAGGGCAAGACCGACAAGGAAGGCGACGACAAGGACAAGCCGAAGAAGTGAAGCTCCTCGTCGGACTCGGGAATCCCGGCGCGAAGTATCACGACACGCGTCACAACGTCGGATTCCGGGTGATCGACGCACTCGCGCGACGGTGGTCGGTGGACCAGTGGCGCGAACAGCACCAGGCGCTCGTCGCGAAGGTGCGGGCAGGCGACGAGCCGGTGCTGGTCGCCAAGCCCATGACGTTCATGAACCTCAGCGGCGACGCGGTCGCCGGACTCGCGGGGTTCTACAAGGTGGCCGTGCCCGACGTGCTCGTGGTGCTCGACGAAGTGGCGCTGCCGCTCGGACGGCTCCGGGCCGGGCGGAACGGCAGCCACGGTGGGCACAATGGCCTGAAGTCGGTCATCGCCCGCCTCGGCACGTCCGACGTGCCGCGCCTGCGCATCGGCGTGGGGCGGGGCGACGGGCGCAGGGAACTCGCGGACCATGTCCTCGGCGCGTTTGCCGCGGAGGAACGCGATCAGGTGGAAGCGGCCGTGCTGCGGGCCGCCGAGGCCTCGGTGATGTTCGTCACCGATGGCATCGAGCGCGTGATGAACGTGTTCAACGCAGCGAACGACAAGCAGGACCCCAGCCCCGTCGCGTGACGGGGCGGCAGGTCTCCTTGCCACTACGGTGGCCATCGTCGTCGACCGATCAGGGCTTCAGCAGACGGTGCCGGAACGTCCGGGACCGAGCTGCAGGGCGGGCGAAAGCCGCGCCGAAGCCCGAAGGGCGAAGGCGGGTCCACAAGGAGAACGGATGAACGACCGGAAGTACGAACTCGTCTACGTCATGAAACCCGAGGCCTCCGAGGCCGAGGTGGCCGAACTGCAGGCGCAGGTCGAGTCCATCATCGCGCGCGTCGGCGGTTCCCTTGAGAAGACCGATGTCTGGGGCCGTCGCAAACTGGCCTACGACATCGGCAAGCACAAAGAAGGCTTCTACGTCCTCCACGTCATCGCCGGCAGCGGCGAGCTGATGAAGGAGATCGACCGCCGGCTGCGCAACACCGAAGGGCTGTTGCGCCACCTCGTCGTGCGTATCGACGAGAGCGATCGCAAGGCCGAGCGCTCGAAGACCATTCGCGTGGAAGACTCGCGCCGCCGCCGCGTCGCGCGCGGACTGCCGCCCGACCGTCAGCCGGGTGAAGGCCCGCAGCAGGCGGATGGCGACGACGACGATCGCGACGGCTACGAGTCTCCGGAGGCATAGAACATGGCATTTGCGAAGAAGACAGGACCTGGCGGCAAGGGCCGCGGGCGCGGCGCCAAGGCGGCCGGCGACAAGAAGGACGGCCAGCGCCGCGGGATGTTCCGCCGCCGCAAGGTGTGCAAGTTCTGCGCGGAGCGCATCGACGACATCAACTACAAGGACATGCGCATGCTGTCGGGCTTCGTGCCCGAGCGCGGCAAGGTGCTGCCGCGCCGCATCTCGGGGACCTGCGCGCTGCATCAGCGCAAGCTCCGCACGGCCATCATGCGGGCGCGCCAGATTGCGCTCCTGCCCTACGTGACCGACTAGGAGGACGACCATGGAAATCATCCTCCGCGACCACGTGGAACACCTCGGCGTGCGCGGCCAGATCGTCAAGGTCGCCGACGGTTACGCCCGCAACTACCTCCTGCCCCGGAAGCTGGCGCTGCTCGCGACCGAAGGCAACAAGAAGCGCGTCGAGCGCGAACGCAGGATCGCCGAAGCGCGCGAGGCGGAAGAACGCGAAGCGTCGCAGGCCATCGCCACGCGTCTTGGCTCGCTCGAACTGGCCTTCACCCGCAAGGTGGGCGACACCGAGCAGCTCTACGGCTCGGTGACGAACCAGGACCTGGCCGATGCGCTCAAGGCGAAGGGCTTCGACGTCGACCGTCGCAAGATCCTGCTGCCGGATGCCATCAAGGCGCTCGGCGAGTTCACGGTGCCGGTCAAGCTGCACCGCGACGTGACCGCGCAGCTCAAGGTGACCGTCTCGAAGGAATAGGAACGGGGGGACCCGGGGCTGGGGGCTGGGGCTCCCGCCGGTCTCTCGCTGCCATCTCGCGGCCGGGTGCGTGCGCACCCGGCCGTTTTCTTTTTGCAGGTCTCACCCGGCCGGACGTAAAGTTCTCTTCTCGCCGCCGTCACGCCCATGGCCGAATCCACTGCTGTCGCTCCGCACGAGCGGTCCCTGCCGCATAATCTCGACGCCGAACGGTCGGTGCTCGGCGCCGTGCTGCTCGACAACGAGGCGTTCAACACCGCCATCGCCATCATCACGCCGGAGGCGTTCTTCCGCGACGCGCACCGGCGCATCTTCGAGCGGATGGTGCAGCTCACCGAGCGGCGGAGCGCCATCGACTTCGTCACCCTGCGCGAGGAACTGACCAAGTCGGGCGAGATCGAAGACGTTGGCGGCGCCGCCTATCTCGCCTCGCTCGTCGACGGCGTGCCGCGGGCGACCAACGTCGAGTACTACGCGCGCATCGTCAAGGAGAAGGCGACGCTGCGCAGCCTGATTTACGCGGCCAACAAGATCGTCACCAACGCCTACGAGGCCGACCAGGACGCCGACCTCATCCTCGACGACGCCGAAGGCGCCATCTTCGCCGTGGCCGAAGACCGCGTGAAGGCGGGCTTCGTGCCGATGCGGCAACTCGTGCAGGAGAGCTTCCCGAAGATCGAGAAGCTGTTCGAGCACCAGTCCTACGTCACCGGCGTCGGCTGTCACCTGCCCGACCTCGACAAGATGACGCGCGGCTTTCAGCCCGGCGACCTCGTCATCGTGGCGGCCCGTCCGTCGATGGGCAAGACCAGTCTCGTGCTCAACATCTGCCAGCACGTGGCGACCCACGCCGCGCCCTACGGGCTCCAGCGCCAGGGCGTGGCCGGCGTCTTCAGCCTCGAAATGTCGAAGGAGCAGCTCTTCATGCGCATGCTGGCGTCGGAAGCGAAGATCGACAGCTTCCGGTTGCTGAGCGGCCAGATCGGCCAGCGCGAGTACGGCCAGATCACGCATGCGATGGAGACGCTCGCCGAAGCGCAGCTCTTCGTGGACGACTCGGCCGGCATCGGCGTGCTCGAGATGCGCGCCAAGGCGCGCCGCCTGCAGGCCGAACACGGCCTCGACATCCTCGCCATCGACTACGTGCAGCTCATGACCGGGCGCGGCAAGTCCGAGAACCGCACCCTCGAACTGGCGGCGATCTCGCGGTCGCTCAAGGGCCTGGCGAAGGAACTGAACGTGCCGATCATGGTGCTGTCGCAGCTCTCGCGCGCACCGGAGGCGCGCTCCGACAAACGCCCCATGCTGTCGGACCTGCGTGAGTCCGGCGCCCTCGAGCAGGACGCCGACGTCGTCATCATGATCTACCGCGACGAGATGTACAAGGTCGACCGCTCGATTCCGGCGGAGACCGACGGCATCGCCGAGCTCATCATCTCCAAACAACGTAACGGTCCGACCGGGACGGTGAAGACCGCATTCCTCGCGGGGCAGACCAAGTTCATGCCCCTCGCGCCGGGCGAGTGATCCGCTGCACGTCGGCCCGTGTCGATCTCGAGGCCATCCGGCGCAACTTCCGCGCTCTCACGGCCTTCCTCGCCAACGAAGCGGCGCGCAATCGTGACGCCGGCGCCGGGCCGGCCACGCCGCCGGCCATCATCGGCGTGGTCAAGGCGAACGCCTATGGCCACGGCGCCGTGCCGGTGGCGCGCGCACTCGTCGAGGCCGGCGCGTCGTGGCTCGCCGTGGCCGACATCGAGGAAGGGCTCGAACTGCGGGAGGCCGGCATCTCCGGCCGCATCCTGGTATTCGGCGCGCTCAGTGTCAGTGACGTCGCCGGCCTGTTCACGCATGCGCTCACGCCCACCATCTCGAGTCCGGCGGCGGCGCGGGCACTGGCCGAGGCGGCGCGGGCCCGCGGCGTGCGGCTCACCTGTCATCTCAAGATCGACACCGGCCTCAACCGCCTCGGCTTCCGCTTCGACAATCTCGCGCGGTCGTTGCCCGGGGTCCTGGCCGACGGCGCGCTCGAGATCGAAGCGCTCTCGACCCATTTCGCCACCGCCGACGACGCCGAAGACCCGATGTTCGAGACCCAGCGGCTTCGCTTCGAGGCAGCACGGGAGACCGTGCGCGAACTCGGCGGCGACGTGCGGCTCGCCCACGCGGCCAACAGCGCCGCCAGCCTGCGCGACTCGCGGACGTGGGCCGACTGGATCCGGCCGGGCCTGCTGCTCTACGGCCTCGTGCCGGCGCCGCTGGCGACGACGGTGGCGCTCACGCCGGCCATGACGCTCACGAGCCGCGTCGTCGCCGTGAAGGGCATCCGCGCCGGCGAGCGCATCGGCTACGGCGGCCGCCACGAAGCGAAGGCGCCGATGACGATCGGCATCGTGCCGGCCGGCTATGCCGATGGCCTCGACCGCCGGCTCGAAGGGCGGGGGGCGGCGCTCGTCCGCGGCCGTCGCGCGCCGATTGTGGGCGCGGTCAGCATGGACATGCTCACCGTGGACGTGACCGGCATCGACGGCGTGTCGACCGGTGACGAGGTGGTGTTCCTCGGCACGCAGGGCGCCGAGTCGTGGCAGACGATCGATGCCCGCGAGATGGCCGCGTGGATCGGCACGATTCCCTACGAAGTGTTATGCCGTCTCGGCGCGCGCGTCGAACGCCGCTACCGGTGAGCGGCGGCCGCGACGGCCTTCCGCGATAGGATCGAAGCCGATGAGCAAGGCTCCCAAGCCCGTCTTCGTGTGCCAGGAGTGCGGCAGTCAGTCGGCGAAGTGGCTCGGCCGCTGTCCCGACTGCGATGCCTGGAACTCCTTCGTCGAAGAGCGGGCGGCAGAGCCGTCGGCCGGCGGGGGAGGGCTGGCGGCGGGCGGCCATCGCTACTCGATGCCGGGCGGCACCGGCGGCGCGAAGAAGTACGCGGACATCGAGAACAGCGACACCGCGCGCCTCACGACCGGCATCGACGAGTTCGATCGCGTGCTCGGCGGCGGTATCGTGCCGGGCTCGCTCGTGCTGCTCGGCGGCGAGCCGGGCATCGGCAAGTCCACCCTGCTGCTGCAGGCGGCCGCCAACTTCGCGCGGGTCCATGGGCCGGTGCTCTATGCGTCCGGCGAGGAATCGGAACATCAGGTGAAGTCGCGCGGTGAGCGCCTCGGTGTCGGCGACGCGCCGCTGTTCCTGCTGGCCGAAACGTGCGTCGAGCGCATCCTCGAAGAGATCGGGCGCGTGCGTCCGCGCCTGCTCGTCGTTGACTCTATCCAGACCGTGTTCTCGCTCAAGTTCCAGTCGGCGCCCGGCAGCATCGGCCAGGTGCGCGAGGCGGCGACGCAGTTCCTGTTCACCGCCAAGGGGCACGACCTGCCCACCTTCCTCGTGGGGCACGTCACGAAAGACGGCGCGCTGGCCGGGCCGAAGGTGCTCGAGCATGTCGTCGACACGGTGCTCTACTTCGAAGGCGAACGCCACCACTCGCACCGCGTCGTGCGGGCCATCAAGAACCGCTTCGGCGCCATCAGCGAGCTCGGTGTCTTCGAGATGACCGGTGGCGGGCTGCGGCCGGTGCCGAATCCGTCGCAGATGTTCCTGGCCGAGCGGCCCACCGCCACACCGGGTTCGGCCGTGCTCTGCTGCGTGGAAGGCTCGCGTCCGCTGCTCGTCGAGGTGCAGGCGCTCGTGAGCACTGCCACCTACGGCACGGCGCGCCGCATGGCGGTCGGCATCGATTCGGGCCGCGTGTCGCTGCTGCTCGCGGTGCTCGAGAAGCGCGCCGGCCTCGTCCTCGTCGGTGAGGACGTCTACGTGAACATTGCCGGCGGCATGAGCCTCGACGAACCGGCCGCCGATCTGGCCGTCATCGCGGCGCTGGCGTCGAGCGTGCGCAACCGGCCGATCGTGCAGGGCACGGCTGTCTTCGGCGAAGTCGGTCTCGGCGGGGAAGTGCGCGGCGTGCCGCAGGCGCCGCTGCGCCTGCGCGAGGCCCGCCAGCTCGGCTTCACGCGGGTCGTGCTGCCGGCATCGAATCTCGACGACGACAGCCGTCAGCAGGCCGATGACGCCGGCACGACGCTCGTCGGTGTCCGCCATGTCGGCGAGGCGCTCGACGTCCTGCTCGGGTGATGCACGTGTCGTTTCACCTTTTCCGCACCGTCTTCTGGCTGATTCCCGCCATCACGGTCTACACGATCGTGCTCGGCACGATGTCGCTGGCGTCGACCGCGCTCGGCGGGCACGGCCACTTCGCGCACCGGTGCGCGCAGTGGTGGTCGTGGCTCATCCTCGCGACCACCGGCGTGCGCGTGCGGGTCGAAGGGCTGGAACACCTGGCGCCGGGCGCCACCTACGTGTTCGTCGCCAACCATCAGAGCATCTACGACATTCCGGTGATCTTCGGCTCGCTGCCCTTCCAGCTCCGGATCATCGCCAAGGCGTCGCTCGGGCGCTTCCCGTTCCTCGGCTGGCACCTGAGCCGCACCGGCCACATGCTCGTGGATCGCAAGCGGCCGGATCGTGCCGGCATCTTCGCCTGGGCCACGTCGCTGCCGAGCCGCGGCCTCTCGCTCATCGTGTTCCCCGAGGGCACGCGGAGCCGCGACGGCCACGTGGCCACCTTCAAGGGCGGGAGCTTCGTGCCGGCGGTGCAGACGGGCATCCCGATCGTGCCGCTCTCGGTCATCGGCAGCCGCCACGTGATGACGAAGGGCGAGCTCACGACTCGGCCGGGGGACGTGCGGCTCATCGTGCACCCGCCGATCGTGACGGCGGCGGTGCTCGAGCCGACGCCCGACGATCTGCGGGCCCTGGCGGCGCGTGTGCGCGAGATCGTGCGCGTCGAGGTGGACGCGGAAGCCGTCGCCCGCTAGGTGCGCGCCCGGCGCATCTTCAGGAACTCGAACACGATCGGCAGCACCGACACGCCGACGATGCCGAGCACGACGAGCTCGAAGTTTTCCTTCACGACCGGGATGTTGCCGAAGAGATAACCGGCGCCCACGCAGATGCCCACCCAGGCGATGGCGCCGGTGATGTTGTAGAAGGCGAACGTGCGGTAGGGCATGTCAGCGCCACCGGCCACGAACGGCAGGAAGGTGCGCACGATCGGCACGAAGCGGGCGAGCACCACGGCCTTGCCGCCGTGTTTCACGAAGAACTCGTGGGCCTGCGCCACGTGCTCCCGCTTCACCAGGCGCCCGAGCGGACCGGCCACCCGTTCGTCCTCGGGGGCGAGGAACTTGTGCGCAAGTCGCGCGCCCACCGAGTAGTTCACCGCGTCGCCGAGCACGGCCGCGACGAGCAGGACGGGCGTCAGGACTCGCAGGTCGAACAGGCCGGTGGCGCCGAGCGCGCCGGCGGCGAAGAGCAGGGAGTCGCCGGGGAGGAACGGCGTGACCACGAGTCCCGTCTCGGCGAAGATGATGGCGAAGAGCACGGCGTAGGCCCACGGGCCGGCGGCGTTCGCGATGGCGACGAGCCGCTCGTCGACGTGCAGCAGGAAGTCGATCATCGTCCTAGTTTACAGGCACCGAAAAACCGTGCCGTGACGGACAGGGTAGAATTCCGGGGTGCCGACGCCGTTCTCCGTGGATGCGACGCTGGCCGGCATCGTGCGGCCTGCCGTGCTCTGGTGGACGGGCGCCGCGGTGACGGACCGGCCGGCCGGCCTCGACGATGTCATTGCCGCCGTGTCGGCCGCCGTGGTTGCCACGCCGCCCGCCGACGTGCAGACCGTGCGCGAGATGTACCGCCGTGTCGGCCTCGATCCCACGAAGACCCGGCCATCGAACGAAGCGCTGCTGCGCCGTGTGCGTCGCGGCGATCCCTTTCCGCGTGTCAACGCGCTCGTCGATGCCGTGAACATCTGCTCGCTCGAGTGCCAGTTGCCGTACGGCGTCTACGACCGCGGGGCGCTCGACGGCCCCATCACGCTGCGCCTCGGTCACGACGGCGAGGCCTACGACGGCATCCGCAAGGACACGGTGCACGTGGCCGGCCGCGTCACCGTGGCGGATGCGCGTGGCGCGTTCGGCAATCCGACGTCGGATTCGGCGCGGGCCATGGTCACTGCCGCCACTCGCGAGGCGCTGGTGGTCGTGTACGCGCCGGCGTCGACCCCGGTCGCGACGCGGACGCGCGTGCTCGACCTCACGGCCGCACGCATCGCCGCGGCGGTGGGCGGGCAGGAAGAGGCGCGGTGGACGGCATGAGGCCCGCCGTGGTGAGCGCGATTCTCGCGGCCGGAGGCATCGGTGCCCGGCTCGGCGCCGGCCAGCCGAAGCAGTTCCTCGAACTCGAGGGCCGCTCGATGCTCGAGCTGAGTCTGGCCGTGCTGGCGACGCATCCTGAGGTGGATGAAGTGGTCGTGGCGCTGCCGGCCACGCATCTCGATCCAGTGCCGGCGTGTCTGACGCGCGCCTGGCCCTGTCCGGTGCGCGCGGTGTCCGGCGGCGCGCGCCGCCAGGACTCGGTGGCGCAGGCCTTTGCCGCCATCGCGCCGTCGAGCGAAGTCGTGCTCGTGCACGATGCCGCCCGGCCGTTCGCGAGTGCCGACCTCGTGCGGCGCATGATTGCGGCCGCGCGCGCCAGCGGTGCGGCGATTCCCGCCGTGGCGGCGACCGACACGGTGAAGCTCGGCCGCGCCGGCGCCGGCGGCACGTTCGTCGCGGCCCCGGTGCCGCGTCAGGATGTCTACCTGGCGCAGACGCCGCAGGCCTTCACGCGCACGGTGCTGGCGGCGGCGCTCGCCGAAGGGGCTCGGGCGGACGTGGCCACGGACGAAGCGGGCCTCGTCGAACGGCTGGGGAGACAGGTGGCGATTGTCGACGGCGAACCCGCGAACATGAAGATCACGACGCCGGAAGATCTGGCCGTGGCCCGGGCACGCTTGAACCGTGTATCGGCGCCGGCCACGATCCGCATCGGCAACGGCTACGACCTGCATCGCCTCGTGGCCGGACGTCCGCTCATCCTGGGCGGCGTCACCATTCCGTTCGAGACCGGCCTCGACGGCCACTCCGATGCGGACATCATCTGTCACGCGGTGACCGACGCCGTGCTCGGCGCCGCCGCCCTCGGCGACATCGGCCGCCTCTTCCCGGATACCGACGCCGCGTGGAAGGGCGCCGACAGCGTGGCGCTGCTGGCGCAGGCGATGGCACACGTCCATGGTGCCGGTTACGTCGTCGGCAACGTGGATGTCACGGTCATCGCGCAGCGTCCGAAGCTGCTGCCGTACCTGGCGGCGATCCGCGCCAATCTCGCCGCCACCCTCGGCGTGGCCGAGAGCGCCGTAAGCGTGAAGGGCAAGACCAACGAGCACGTCGACAGCATGGGCCGTGGCGAGTCGATGGCGTGCCATGCGGTGGCGCTGTTGCTGCAGGCGCCCGAGCCCCGAGTCCCGAGCCCCGAGCCCCGCCCATGAGAGTCCGCTTCGCTCCCAGTCCTACCGGCCATCTGCACGTCGGCAATGCGCGCACCGCGCTCTTCAACTGGCTGCTCGCGCGCCACGCCGGCGGCACCTACATCCTGCGGGTCGAAGACACCGACCGCGAACGATCGACGGCGGCCTCCGAGGCGGCCATCAAGGACGACCTGCGCTGGCTGGGCCTGACATGGGACGAAGGCATCGACGCGGGCGGCAAGGTCGGCCCGTATCGGCAGACCGAGCGGCTCCAGCTCTACGCGCGCCATACGCAGCAGCTGCTCGACGGCGGACATGCCTATCACTGTTTCTGCACCCCGGAGCAGCTCGAAGCCGAGCGGCAGGCGGCACTGGCGGCGGGCGCGCCGCCGAAGTACGCGGGCACGTGCCGCGCGCTCGACCGCGCCGACGTGGCCAGGCGAATCGCGGCCGGGGAGCGCCCGGCCGTGCGTCTGCGCGTGCCCGCCGATCGCACCGTGTCGTTCGACGACCTCGTGCGCGGCACGGTGTCGTTCCACACCGACGTCATCGGCGATCCGGTGATCGTGCGCGGCGACGGCATCCCCGCCTACAACTATGCCGTCGTCGTCGACGATGCGCTCATGCACATCACGCACGTCGTGCGCGGCGAGGATCACATCTCGAATACGCCGCGGCAGATTCTCGTCTACGAGGCGTTCGGCTGGACGCCGCCCGCGTTTGCGCACCTGTCGCTCGTGCTGGGGCCCGACCATGCGCCGCTGTCGAAACGGCACGGCGCGACGTCGGTCGCCGAATTCCGCGCCAAGGGCTATCTGCCCGAGGCGCTCGCGAACTATCTCGCCCTCATCGGCTGGTCGCCGGGCGACGGCGAGGAACTGCTGCCGCTGCCGGAACTGGCGGCGCGATTCGAACTGGGCGCCGTGGGCCACAGCGCCGGCGTGTTCGACGAGGCGAAGCTGGCCTGGGCCAACCGGCACTACCTGAAGCTTGCGACACCCGAGCGCCTCGTGGCGCTGTCGCTGCCGTATCTCGAGACGGCGGGCTACGTGCGTGCGACGCCGTCCGCCGCGCTCATGGTCTGGCTGACCGCGGTCGTGCCGCCGCTTGCGACCTCGATCGACAAGCTGAGCGATCTGCCGGAGCGGCTGCGGCTGGTCTTCGCGTTCGATGCCGGTGCCGCGCTGGCGCGGCCGGACGTCGGCGCCGAGGCGCGTGAACCACTGGCGCAATCGGTGGCGCGCGCCTTCGCCGAGGCGGTGTCGCACGCGCCGCCGCTCACGACCAGGGACGCGTTCCGCGCGCTCGCGAAACAGGTGGGCGCGGCCACCGGCGCGAAAGGCAAGACGCTCTTCCACACCATCCGCCTCGTCTGCACTGGCGAGCCCGATGGTCCCGAACTCGATCTGCTCGTGCCGGCCATCGAGGAAGCCGCCATGCTCGTGCCCGCCGATGGCCTGGCGCCGGTGATGAGTTGCCGCGACCGCGCATCGGCGTTCGTCGCGGCGCTGTCGGCGTGACTGAGTCCGTGCGACAGTGAGACAGTGAGGCAGCGGCACGGTGAGACATGCCCTTGGCAGGCCCTCGTCCCTAGTCCCTAGGCCATGATCATCTACGGTATCAACCCGGTCCTCGAGGCTGTGCGCACGGGGCGCGCTACCGAAGTGGTGGTGCAGGACGCGCATGGCGATCGTGTGCGCGAGATCGTGGCGGCGGCTCGCGCGGCCGGCGTGCCCGTTCGCACCGCGCACGCGGACGGCATCCGCCGGCTGGTGCCGGCGGGCGTACATCAGGGCGTGGTCGCGCGCATGCGTCCGTCGCCGACGGCGACGCTCGAGGACCTCGCGTCCTCCGAACACGGGCCGCCCCTCATCGTCGTGCTCGACGGCGTGGAGGATCCGAACAACGTCGGCGCGATCCTTCGGTCGGTGCACGCGGCCGGCGCCACGGGGGTCGTCCGGCAGACCCGCCGCGCCGCCCCGCTCGATGGCGGCGCCGCCAAGGCGTCGGCCGGGGCCGTGCATCACGTGCCGGTGGCCGACGTCGTGAACATCGCGCGGGCGCTCGAGGACCTGAAGGCCCTGAACGTGTGGACCGTGGGGCTCGACGCGGATGCCGATCTGCATTACGATGACGTGGACCTCACGCTTCCCACCGCGATCGTCGTCGGAGCCGAGGGCTCCGGGTTACGACGTCTGGTGAGG
>JBIKUN010000120.1:0-14260 GCA_044347565.1 Vicinamibacterales bacterium
CGTCCTGACCGTTGAGGTCGCCGCGCCAGAACTGCCAGTCGTAGCGCACGCCGATGTTGATCGTCACGTTGCTGCGCGGCTGCCACTGGTTGTTGATGAACGCCGAGTAGATGTCGACGTCTCGGGTGAGCGCCGCGAGCTCACCGCGCAGCTCCACGCCCTGCGTGTAGCGGAAGGGCAGCGAGGTCGGGTCGCCCGGCACCACCGGCCGGTCCTGCAGGAACTCGAACAGGCCGTTGAACGACTGGTTGATGAGACTGGTCGTCGGCACCTTGTTCATCTCGAAGCCGAACTTGAGGTCGTGCGTGCCCTTGGCCACGAAGTTGACGCTGGTCGCGTTGGTGACGATGTAGTTGTCCTGCGTGCGCGACTGCGGCACGTTGCTGGCGCGGCCGAACTGCACGGTCGGGAAGCGGATCTCCGGCTTGCTGGTCGAGCCGGCCGGCAGCACACGATCGAGCGCCTGGTGCGAACCGCTGACGCGCAGTTCGTTGACGACGTTCGAGCGCAGCACCGAGGTCAGGTTGCCGACGAAGAACCAGGCGCGGCGCTGGTCGTCGTAACCGTGGTCGCCGGCGCTGTCGCCGCCGGTCTGCTGGTTGAACAGATCGCGGTGGTCGTACATGTAGGTGCCGTTCAGCGTGTGCTTCTGCGACGCCAGATAGGTGACCTTGCCGAAGACGTTGTTCTCGCTGGTCGTCACCGGAATGTCGGTGCGGGTGTCGTAGCCCAGGCGGCTCACGAAATCACGAACCGCTACCGGAATGTTGACCTGCACGGAGCGGTTGTTGGCGCGCTTCTCCCACGAGGCGAAATAGAAGAGCTTGTTCTGCTTGATCGGCCCGCCGAGGGTGGCGCCGTACTGCTCGATCTTGAAGGGCGGCACGATCTCGGCGAAGTAGTTGGGCTTGTCGAAGGCATCGTCGCGGCGGAAATAGAACCCGGCGCCGCGCACCTGGTTGCCGCCTGACTTGGTCAGGATGTTGACGGCGCCCGACGCCGAACGGCCGAACTCCGCCGAGTAGGAGTTGGCCATGACCTGGAACTCCTGAATGGCTTCCTGCGCGAGGGCGATGCGGGTGGCCGAGCTGAGCGAGCTGCCGCCGCCGGTGACTTCGTCGTTGAAGTCGACGCCTTCGAGCCAGATCGACTTGTAGTTCTCGCTCATGCCGCCGAACGAGATCGAGTCGGTCTGGCCGCCCGAGGCCGAGCCCTGGTCGGCGACGACGCCCGGCGCGAGCAGCGTCAGGTCGAGGAAGTCGCGCGACTTGAGCGGCAGGCTGGCGATCTGCTGCGTGTCGACGAGCGTGCGCACCACGTTCTCGGTGGTGTTCACGAGCGGCGCCTGCTCGGTCACGGTGATGGTCTCCTCGAGACCGCCCACCTCGAGCGTGAAGGGCGCCGCCACCTGCGAGTTGATGGCCAGGCGCACGTCGGTGCGGGTGGCCTCCTTGAACCCGGTCAGGCTGGCCTTGACGGTGTACAGCCCGGCCGGCATCGCGGAGAAACGGTAGTTGCCGAGTCCGTCGGTGACCGCTTCGCGGGTCAGGCCGTTGGCCTGGTTCACCGCTGTCACCGTGACCCCGGGCAGCGTGCCGCCGGTCGAGTCCTTGACCTCTCCGAGAATCGTGCCGGTCGTCGTCTGGCCGATGGCCGCCGCGGGGGCGAGCCACGCCGCGAGGGCCATCCACGCGCAGACCATGCGTAGGTGCTTCATCGTTATCCTGCCTCCAGCCGGGGCGTGTCACGCTCGGGGAGCGCGGCGAGGGTCGACGCCCGGCCGGGGCATTTTACGCCCGAGTCGCAGCCATCCGGCGCGCGAATGTCGCCGCCGGCACGATCTTGTGACAATGCGAGACAAACCTGAAAAAAGCAGCGAAATTCGTGACCCGCGCCAACCCGCCACTTACGGCATAATGCTCCGACAAGCGGCCTCGGATGTCGTGGCCGCATGCAGGCGTCCGGGCTCACCGGGCCGAGCGAGGGTGGCAATGAAACAGGTGTTCCTGGCGTCCGCATGCGCGGCGCTGCTCTCACTGGGCCTGGCCGCGCGCGCCGCCCAGGCGCCCGCCGCGCCGGCGACCACGCCGGCGCCGGCCCCACGCGCCGCCGCGCCGCGCCAGGCCGCGCCGCGTGCCGTCTCCACGGCGCGTCCCGCCGCCGCGGTGCCGACGATGGTCGCCGCCGAACAGACGCGTCTCGTCACCACCTACTGCGCGACCTGCCACAGCGAACGTGGCAAGGCCGGCGGCCTCTCGCTCGCCAACTGGGACGCGATGAAGGCGCAGCAGCAGCCCGAGATCGTCGAGAAGATGATCCGGAAGATGCGCGCCGGCATGATGCCGCCGCCCGGCGCGAAGCGCCCGGAAGACGGCGCCATCTCGTCGCTCACCGCGGCGCTCGAAACGCGCATGGACGAATTCGCGGCGAGCAACCCGAATCCGGGCTGGCGGCCGTTCCAGCGCCTCACGCGCGCCGAATACACGGCGGCCGTGCGCGACCTGCTCGACATCGACATCGACGTCACGCCGTATCTGCCGGCCGACACGCAGGCGCACGGCTTCGACAACATCGCCGAAGCGCAGGCCTTCTCGCCGGCGCTGCTCGACGGCTACCTCCGCGCCGCCTCGCAGGTGAGCCGCCTCGCGCTCGGTGACAAGACGGCGTCGGCCACCTCGGCCACCTACCGCGTGCTGCAGACCGAATCGCAGATGCAGTATGTCGAAGGCGCGCCGTTCGGCTCGCGCGGCGGCCTCGTCGTCACCCACAACTTCCCCGCCGACGGCGACTACGTGTTCAAGGCGCTGCTGCAGCGCACGATCAGCGGTGAGCTCTTCGGCAACACCGGCATCGCCATGGCCGGCAGCAATGAGCTGCTCGAAGTGTCGATCAACGGCGAGCGCGCGGCGCTGCTCGAAGTGCGCGCCAACATGAGCGACTCGTTCGAGCGCGGCTTCGAGATCGACTCGCCGCCCATCCACATCAAGGCCGGCCCGCAGAAAATCGCCGCCGCGTTCGTGCCGCGGTCGGTGGGTCCGATCGACGATCTGATGATGCCGATCGACCACACGCTCGTCGACATGCGCATCGGCACCGGTTTCGGTATCACCTCGGCGCCGCACATCCAGGATCTGGTCATCGCCGGCCCGATGAAAGCCACCGGCATCTCCGACACGCCGAGCCGCCACCGGGTCTTCCAGTGCCGGCCGACGGCCGCCGACGAAGAACGGCCCTGCGCCACCGAGACGGTGCGCCGCCTGGCCACGCAGGCCTTCCGCGGTCCGGTCTCCACGGCCGACATGGCCGACCTGATGCGGTTCTACGACCAGGGCCGCAAGGACGGCGACTTCGAGAGCGGCGTGCGGATGGCCGTGCAGGGCATCCTCGCCAACCCGCGCTTCCTGTTCCGCGTCGAAAGCGTGCCGGCCACGGCCACGGCCAACGCGGCCTACCGCGTCGCCGATATCGACCTCGCCTCGCGCCTCTCCTTCTTCATCTGGGGCACGGTGCCCGACGCCGAGCTCGTGAAGGCCGCCGGCAGCGGCGCGCTGCGCACGCCGGCCGGGCTCGACAAGCAGGTGACGCGCATGCTCGCCGACCCGCGCGCCGAAGCGCTGGCGACCCGCTTCGGGTCCCAGTGGCTGCGCCTGCAGGACGTCGAGAAGGTGCGGCCCGACGGCATCCTCTTCCCGCAGTGGGACCAGTCGCTCACCGAGTCGATGCGCCGCGAGACCGAGCTCTTCTTCGCGAGCCTCGTGCGCGAAGACCGCAGCGTGCTCGACCTGCTGAACGCCGACTACACCTACGTGGACGGCCGCCTCGCCCGCCACTACGGCATCCCGAACGTGACCGGCACGACCTTCCGCCGCGTCACCCTGCCGGCGACGCGCCGCGGCGTGCTGACGCACGGCAGCGTGCTCATGATGACGTCGGTCGCCGATCGCACGTCGCCCGTGCAGCGCGGCAAGTGGATCATGCAGGTGATGCTCGGCTCGCCGCCGCCGGCGCCGCCGCCGAACGTGCCGGCGCTCGAGGAAACGGCCGCCGCACAGGGCGGCAAGCAGCTCTCGGTGCGCGAGCGCATGGAACAGCATCGCGCCAACCCGGCGTGCATGTCGTGCCACCGCGTCATCGACCCGCTCGGCCTCGCGCTCGAGCACTTCGACGTCACCGGCCAGTACCGCATCAAGGACACCGGCGTGCCGGTGGACGCCAACGGCGAGATGTACGACGGCACGAAGATGCAGGGCGCCGACGGCCTGCGTCAGGCGCTGCTCGGCAAGAAGGACTCGCTGCTCATGAGCTTCACCGAGAACATGATGACCTACGCGCTCGGCCGCCGCGTCGAGTCGTTCGACATGCCCACCGCCCGCGCCATCGTGCGTGATGCGGCGAAGCACGAGTACAAGATGTCGGCGTTCGTCCAGGGCATCGTGAAGAGCCAGGCCTTCCGGATGATGAAGCCGACCCCGACTGCCGCGACGACCGACGTCGCCGGCCCCGCCCGCCAGTAGGACCGTAGGAGACGCCATGCTGATTACGAAGCGCCACCTGTCACGACGCACTGTTCTCAAGGGGATCGGGGTCACCGCCGCACTGCCGCTCCTCGACGCCATGATTCCGGCCGTCACCGCGCAGGCGAAGACTGCCGCCAGCGGCAAGGTGCGGCTCGCCGCCATCGAGATGGTGCACGGCGCCGCCGGCAGCACTGCCTACGGCATGAAGATGAACATGTGGTCGCCGGCCGCCACCGGCCGCGACTTCGATCTCTCGCCGAGTGCGCTCGCGCCGCTCGAGTCGGTGCGCCAGCACATCACCATCGTGAGCAACACCGACCTGCGGCAGGCCGAAGCGTTCACCACGCCGGAAATCGGCGGCGATCACTTCCGCGCGAGCGCGGTGTTCCTCACGCAGGCGCACCCGAAGCAGACGATGGGCTCGGATGTCCGCGCCGGCATCTCGCTCGACCAGCTCTACGCCCGCCATGTCGGCAACGACACGCCGATCCCGTCGATGCAGCTCTGCATCGAGCCGGTGGATCAGGCCGGCGGCTGCGAATACAACTACTCCTGCGTCTACACCGACTCGATCAGCTGGGCCGACGAACACACGCCGCTGCCGATGATCCGCGACCCGCGCACGGTGTTCGACCAGCTCTTCGGCGTGGGCGCCACGAAGGAAGAGCGGGCGCAGCGCCGCCGCGAAGACCGCAGCATCCTCGACGGCCTGATGGAATCGGTCGGCCGCCTCAAGGCGCAGGTCGGCAGCGCCGACAAGGCCCGCCTCGACGACTACCTGACCGACGTCCGCGAGATCGAGCGCCGCATCCAGAAGGTCGAGGAGTACAACTCGAGCGGCCAGGAGCGCGAGCTGCCCGGCGCCCCGATCGGCGTGCCCGACTCCTACGAGGAACACGTCAAGCTGATGTTCGACCTGCAGGCGCTGGCCTTCGGCAACGACATCACGCGCGTGTTCGCCTTCAAGATGTCGCGCGACGTCTCGGGCCGCGTCTTCCCGGCCACCGGGGTCACCACCGGCTTCCACAACGCCAGCCACCACAACTCGCGCGAAGACCGCATCCGCGACTTCAACAAGATCAACAAGTACCACGTGAGCCTGCTGCCGCACTTCATCGAGCGCCTGAAGCGGATGCCCGAAGGCAACGGCACGGTGCTCGACAACACGCTCGTCATCTACGGCTCGCCGATGGGTGATCCGAACGTGCACAACCACAAGCGCTGCCCGCTGTTCTTCGCCGGCCACGCCGGCGGCACCCTCAAGGGCGGCCTGCACATCCGCACCGCCGATGGCACGCCGATGGCGAATGCCTATCTCGATGCCCTCCACAAGATGGGCCTCGACGACAAGAGCTTCGGTGACAGCACCGGCACGATCGACCTGAACGCCGTCCAGCCCACCACGGCGGCCCTGTAGGAGTGATGCACATGCGACGACTGACTGCGGGAACTCTGGCCGGCGCGCTCGGCGCCCTGGCCTTCACGGTGGCGCTCGGCGCGGCCGCGGGCACGGTGCCCGAGGCGGCGATGACGGGCGACGTGGCAACGGTGAAGTCGCTGCTCAAGAGCGGCGCCGACGTCAACGCCGCGCTCGGCGACGGCGTCACCGGCCTGCACTGGGCGGCCCGCCAGGGGCACGAGGAACTGGCCAGCACGCTCATCGTGGCCGGCGCGAACGTGAAGGCAACGACCAGGTTCGGCGCCATCACGCCCCTGCACCTGGCCGCCGAACGCGGCGCCGGCACGATCGTGGCGGCGCTCGTGAAAGCGGGCGCCGATGCCAATGCCGTCACCTCCACGGGCGCGACGCCGCTGATGTTCGCGGCCGGCGCCGGTGACGTCGCGTCGATCACGGCCCTGCTCGACGCCGGCGCCGAGATCGAAGCGAAGGAACGCGACCGCGAACACACGCCGCTCCTCTTCGCTGCTGCCGCCGGGCGCCTCGACGCCGTGAAGCTGCTGCTCGCGAAGGGCGCGAACAAGAACGCCGCCACGAAGGCGATCGACCTGATGGCGCTCAGCGCCAACGGCGAGAACCCCGAAGGGCGCAACCTGGCCGCCAAGCCTGAGACGCCGCGCGCGGCAGCGCGTCCGGCCAGCGGCCGTCCGCGCACGCCCGGCCTCGACCGCGGCTACCTCATCAACGAGCAGGTGCACACCCAGGGCGGCATGACCGCGCTGCTCTTCGCCGCCCGTCAGGGCTACCGCGACGTCGCGACGGTGCTCCTCGAGGCCGGCGTCGACGTGAACCAGCGTAAGAAGGGCGACAACGTGTCGGCCCTGCTGACGGCCACCATCAACGGTCACTTCGATCTGGCGAAGATGCTGCTCGATCGCGGCGCCGACCCGAATCTCGCGGCCGAGAACGGCGTCGCGCCGCTCTACGCCGCCATCAATCTGATGTGGGCGCCGCGCGCCGGATATCCGCAGCCGCGCGCCCATCTCAATCAGAACGTCGGCTACCTCGAGTTCATGAAGGCGCTGCTCGACAAGGGCGCCGACCCGAACGCCCGCGTCAACAAGAAGGTGTGGTACACGAGCCACAACTTCGATCTGTCGGGCATCGAGGAAACCGGCTCCACGACCTTCTGGCGCGCCGCCTATGCCGCCGACGTCGACGCCATGAAGCTGCTGATGTCGTACGGCGCCGACCCGCACATCCCCACCGTGAAGCCGCCCGAGCGCGGCGAGTTCGGTGATGCCGGCCGCCGCGTGATCAACGACGTCTCGGGCGTGCCGCCGGTGCCGGTGGCCGGCCCCGGCGTACCCGCCCTGCTGGCCTCGGCCGGCGTCGGCTACGGCGAAGGCTTCGCCGGCAACTCACACCGCTTCGCGCCCGGCGGCATGCTGGCCGGCGTGAAGTTCCTCATCGAGGTGGCCGGCGCCGACCCGAACGGTCGCGACCACGAAGGCAACAACGCCATCCACCATGCTGCCGCGCGCGGCGACCTCGAGATGATTCAGTACCTCGTGTCGAAGGGCACCGACCCGCTGGCGGTGAACCGCGAAGGCCAGACCACCATCGACATGGCCAACGGCCCGGTGCAGCGCGTGCAGCCCTGGCCCGAGGTCATCAAGTACCTCGAAGGCCTGGGCGCGAAGAACAACCACAAGTGCCTGTCCTGCTGAGGGCGGGCCGGCGCCTGCCGCCGGCCACTGCCTGACGCCGCAAGACTTCGGGCCCGCCGGCATCGTGTAGTAATCGATGCCGCGGGCCCGTGTAGTTTCTGGGTGCCTCGCTGTTCGACCGGTGGCCCGAACGTGCAGTTCGTTGACGATCCGTGAACTTCCGGCGACGGCACGCCGCTTGCTGCTCCAGGCGCGGACAGACCTACCCAACCTGGAGTCTCGAGCATGCCTACCTCAAAGCACGTCTCGGCCCGCGCTGTGGTGAGTGCCCCCAGCACCAAAGTCGTCTGGACCGCCGTCCGATAGTCTCCCCTCGACGGGGCACCAGCCCCGTCGAGTTCGCCCCGCCCGCCCGTTTCCCTACCGCATCATCGACGTCGGCCTGATCGCCGCCATCACGCGCTGCACGAAGTCCGCTTCGTTGCCGGCGTGCCAGCGCCACACCACCACCAGGTCCTGCTCCGGCAGGATGGTGATCGTGTTCGAACCGGCGCCGCGCGCGCCGTAGGCGGTGGCCGGCAGGCCCGGGTAATTCTTCCCCTGCGTGTTGAGCCACCACAGATAGCCGTAGTCAGGGCCGTGCTGGCTCGGCGTGATGGCCGCCTTCACGTAGGCCGGCGGCAGCACCTGTTTCTCACCCCACTTGCCGCCGCGCAGCCACAGGTAGCCGAAGCGGGCCATGTCCTGGGCGTTGATCCACACGCCGCCGCCCCACCGCGTGCCACCGCTCACCGACGCGATCTGCTTCCCGTTCACCGTCACGAAGCTGTTGTGGTACGGAATCCAGCGCCAGGTGTTCGAGGCGCCGACGACGTCCATGACCTCGCGGCGGAAGACGTCCGGCACGCTCTCGCCGAAGGTGCGCAGCAGCGACAGTCCGAAGCGGTTGATGCGCACGTCGTTGTATTCGTAGAAGGTGCCCGGACGCTTCAGCTCACGCGGCTTGCGCTCGCCTTCCCCGAACGCCTTCGTGCCGACGAAGTCGTCCTTCTTGCCGAACATCTCGCCTTCCCACTCGGTTTCCTGCTGCAGGTGCATCTTCCAGGTCACGAGCGAGTTGCGGGGCGAGTCGTAGCCGCCGTCCTTCACGAGGCGGCCCACCGGCTCGTCGAGGTTCGTGAGCTTGCCGTCGCGCACGGCCAGCGCCGCCACGGTCGAGAGCATGCTCTTGGCCACCGAATAGGTGGGGTCGGCCCACGTCGTGTCGCCGAACTCGGCCACGACGTAGCCCTTGTAGATGACGAGCCCGTTGGTCTTCGCGCGGATGTTCGGCACCGAGCCGAGCAGCGACCCGAAGATGCGCTCCTGATCCGAGAAGTCCATGGCGCGGGTGGACTCGCGGCTCTGCGCGAAGCGGACGGCGGCATCGAGCGCGGCCTGGTCCATACCGAGCTCGCTCGCCGGCTTGCGCATCCAGGTGCCGGCCGGCGGGTAGTAGGGCGCGGCCGCACCGGTCTGGCCGGCGGCCTCGAGGGCCGCGGGCGCACCGGGCCCGAGCGGCAGGACGACGAAGGACACAACAGCCAGAGCGGCGCACGCCGTGAGCGACAGGCGGAGTTTCATGCGGATCTCCCTGCCGCGCAGGACGCGCGGCGGGCATTACTCTACACCCGCCGCCGCCCGCCGGCTAGAACGCCGGCCCGAGCAGCACGGCGTTCATGAAGAGCAGCATCGTCGCTTCGGTGTAGGCGCGGTAGTTGGCGTCTTCCGCGAAGGCGATGACGTGGCCCTGGCCCAGGGGCTGATGCATCAGGTAGGCCTTGCGCACGAGCAGGTCCTGCCCTTCCGGCCAGATGAGGCCGGAGGCCACGAGCTGTTCCTTCGCCGCGTAGTAGACGACGTTGCGGCCGGCGTTCAGCGTGAGGGGTGCGAAGACGCGCGAGCCTTCGATGACGACCTGGGTCTCGCCGTCGTGCCCCGCACTCAGCCAGTGGTCCGTATCCACGGTGGCCCGCAGCAGCGCGCCGGGCTGCGCGTCCGGACGCTCGCGATCGGGCTGGATCGCCTTGTCGAAGTCGGCCGTCGCTGAGGCGCCCGCCGGCGTCGCGTTGTTCGCCGCGGGCGGCACATCGGGCTTGCCGTCCTTGAGCAGCGCGTTCGTATCGAGCAGGCCGGCGCCGCTCGTGGCCGCCCAGCGTGTCGCATCGGCCAGCGTGATGAGCGTGCCGCCGAGGCGAATCCAGTCCTTGAGGCGCGCCAGCACGGCGCCGCTGATGTGGTCCGCGAAGTTGCCCGACGGCAGCACCACCACATCGTAGTCCGCGAGGTTCACGCGGCCGAGCGAGGCGGTGCGCACGGCGGTCACCTTCTGGCCGTAACGGCGTTCGAGCACATAGCGCGTCCAGCCGGCCGAAAGCGTGCCCGTCGGCTGATCCCAGGCGAGCAGCACGCGCGGCGGCTTCACGAACGCCACGTCGTTGCTGCCGAGCGACGTGCCGGACTCCACATAGGTGGTGTCGATCGGCACCACCTCGGCGCCGTGTTTCGTCGCGAGCGCCGAGATACGCGCCGGCAGATCGGCGGGGTTCCCGGCCGTGCGGATGAACGCCGTGCCGATCGGGAACGCGCGGCCGGCGAGCGTGAACGCACCGCCCACGTTATGCACGCGCAGGCCCTGCGCCACGGCGTCCACGGTGAGCGCCGCGGCGGCCGAGCCCCACGGCACGAGGTAGCCCACGGAGCCCGCGGCCACCGTGCGGACAGGCGGCGCGGCGTCGTAAGCGGCCGGCACCGCCGTGGCCTTCGCGGTGATGGCCGCGGCGCTCGTCACGACCTCCACGTCGTACATGAGCGGCAGGCTCCACGCTGTGATGTCGTAGATCTGATCGGGCTGACGCCGCTTGCGGCGCTCTTCCTGACGGGCGATGAACGGCGCGTCCTGCTTCGTGTCGAGGTCGAGCAGGTTGCGCACAAGACGTCCCGCCGGCTGCGCGTGCGACACCAGGTAGGCGCCGGCCGGCACCTTGCGCGTGCCCACCGTCATCGCCTCCTCGGCGCGGCGCACCTCGATGCCCTGCGTGGCAAGGTTCCGCGCCAGCGCGGCGGCGCGCGACGGATCGTGCCCGGGCACGAGCACGTACTCGCGCACCGGGCCCTTCTCCCCTTCGCTCACGGCGCTGCGGCGGAAGTCGAGGAAGTCTTTCACGAGCCGCTCGCGGTTCCGGGCCGCGGTGATGGCAGTGGTGATGGCGGCGTTGAAGTGGTGCATCACACCGTCGCGGTAGGTCATCACCGTGTCGTCGGTGCGCCGGAACGACAGCGCACGCGCCGACGCCTGCTCGTAGGTCATGCCGATCGAGCCATGCATCATCGGCCACGAATCGCCGTAGCCCGGATAGAACCCGTCGTAGACCTCGCGGATGTAGTACGCCCAGCCGCGCTGGTCGAAGCGCGCGCCGTTGGCGCGGCCGAACAGATCGAAGCCGGCGATCTGCGCCTTCGTGTAGTGCGGGTTGATGGGGTCGGCCGGTGGCGCGAAGTAGTAGCTGTTGTTGCCGCCCTGCTCGTGCAGGTCCACGTTCACCTGCGGAAAGTACTCGAGGGCGATCTTGATGCGGCCGCGCGTCTCGGGCTGCGTCTGCGCGAACCAGTCGCGGTTCATGTCGAACAGGTAGTGATTCGACCGGCCACCCGGCCACGGCTCGTCGTGCTCGGCGTTGTACGGTGCCGGGTCGGGCGACGAGGCGCGCCCCTGCAGATTCTGGAAGATGAAGCGGGCCCGGCCGTCGGGGTTCTGCATCGGGTCGATGAGCACGAGCGCGTCGCGCCGCACGAGATCGGCGCCGGCATCGCCGCGCACCGCGAGCAGGTGGTAGGCCTCGAGCAGCGCCGCGTCGGCGGAGCTTATCTCGTTGCCGTGCACGCCGTGCACGAGCCACACGACCACCGGCAGCGTGGCCGTGAGCCGATCGGCCTCAACGGCGGCCAGGCGGCGCGGATCGGCCAGGCGGCGGATGTCGGCCTTCACCTGATCGAGCTTCGCGATGCGCTCGGCGCTGCCGACGACGAGCAGCCACAACGGCCGGCCTTCCCACGTGCGCGCGTATTCGACGAGGCGCGTGCGCTCGGGCGCCGCCTGCGCGAGCGCGCGGAGGTAGACGCCGATCTGGTCGGGGGTGGTGATTTCGGCGCCGGGTGCGTGGCCGACGACCTGCTGCAGGGTGGGGATCGTCGGGTCGTACTGGGCGCCGGGCCAGAAGGGCTCGTCGGCGGTCTGCGCGAGCGCCGGCGCGGCCACGAGCGTGGCCGCCAGCGCGAGAATCAGGGCGTCTCGAAGGTGCATGGCCCGTTAGTGTAACGGGCCACGCACCCTGCGAGGGAGCCGCGCCTACGGCGTGCCGGGGGCCTTCGGCATCACCGTCGGCAGCTTGCCAGGGGACTCGAGCACCTTCTTCGCGATCACGTTGACCACCGTGGCTTCGCTGCGGGCGTTGGTCAGGTAGGCGGTGCGCAGCAGCCCTTCCTTGCGGTTCTTGAGCGTGGCGCTGATGCCGTCGCGCACGGTCGGGGTGGAGAGGTCGCGCTGACCGGCCGCTTCCTTCGACACAAGGAGCACGATCGAATGCGCTCCGCCGATGCTCACCGCGCTCACGGTACCGGGACTCGCCTTGAGCACCGAATCGCGCAGCGGCGGCGGCGCCTGGTTGAGGGCCGAGACCGGAATGAAGCCGAGGTCGCCGCCCCGCGGGGCCGACTGCGGGTCTTCCGAGAAGTCGCGTGCGAGGTCGGCGAACTGCGCACCGCCCTTGAGGCGCTCCATCATCATGTTCGCTTTCTGGATGGCCTGCTCGGGCGTGGTCGCGTCGTTGCCGCTGCGGTTGTTGAGCTCCTGATCGCGCACCGGCGTCACGACGATCTGAGCGAGGTGGTAGGCCTCTTCAGGAAAGTTGAACTGCGCCTTGTTGGCGTTGTAGAAGTCCGCGATTTCCTGATCGGTCACCGTGGCCTTGGCCGTGACTTCCTTCTCGAGGAGCTTCTGCACCAGCAGTTCGCGGCGCAGGCCTTCCTTCATGTCGGCTTCGGTGATCTGGCGGCGCGTCAGCTCCTGCTGGAACTGTTCGGGCGGCACATCCTTCTTGCCGGCATCGTAGGCAGTGTTCAGTTCCGCCTCGGGCACCTCGAGCTTGAGGGCACCGGCCTTCGCGACGAGGATATCCTGCACGATCATCTCGTTCAGCAGGTTGAGCTTGGCGTTGAGCGCCTCTTCTTCCGATGGCGGGGCCTGCGCCTGCATGGCGCGACGGAAGGCCTTTTCGACGTCGTCGCGCTTGATCTCGCGGCCGTCCACGACCGCCCAGGCGTCAGCCGAGGGCGCCGGACCGCTGCCGGGCTTGGCATTGCAGGCACCGGCGACGGTCGCCACGGCGACCAGACCGAGCACGGGGAACGAACGGAACGAACCGGCGGAGCGGGCGAAGCGCGAATCGGACATATCCCTACAGCCTATCAGCCCCCCGGGCACGCGCGGTGCGAATTCCCCCGGCCCCGCTCCGGCACCGTCCGCCTTGGCTGGCTTGTCTTTGGCGAACTGTGAGGACACGGCCTTGAAGAGCTCCCTGGCCTCTTCGGAGGTCAGACTGGGCATCCCGCGAGACTTGTCGGTCAGACTCCAGACGCCCCGTCTCGACGAATCGATAAACCCAGCCTTCGACAGATAAAACCTTGCCCAGTGCACTTGGTTCTCGAACCTCGAGATACCGCTCGCCATCAATTCGGCCTGGTCCTTGTCGGACAGTCGGCTCCTGCGGCCGTCCGGAGCAGGCCGCGCACGCGTCAGACGTCAAACGCCAAGGCGGCGCCGAAGTCCGCGTGGGGTGTTCAGGCACAGCGGCGACACGCTGCGCGTGTCGCGCAGCACCGCCCGGGGCCCCGCGCTTCCGGCCGACACTCGCCCCCGCTGGCGTTTGACGGACTGCGTAGGCCGGCCGCAGGAGGCGGACCAGCCATTCGCCGTCGCACCGGGCGGACTTACTTATCGAAATACGCCACGATCGCCTGCGTCACACGTCCCATGCGGTCTTCGGCCTCGCCATACGGCTCGGTGATGGCGTTCAGGAAGAACGACACCACAATGGGCCCGGACTTCGCGTAGACGATGCCCACGTCGTTCGCGAGCACCGGCGGGAAGTCGCCGGTCTTGTGCGCCACGGAGACGCCTGGCGGCAGGAAGTGCGGCAGACGGCGGGCGCCCGACTGCTGCGCCTTCAGTATCCGCACGAGTTCTTCGGCTCCGGCCTTCGACGGCAGCTCGCGTTTCTCGATCGCTTCGAGCATGCGCCCGGTGGCCCGCGGTGTGAGCGCGCCCAGCCAGTAGGCGCGGTCGCCGTTCGTGCGCGCGTTGCGGGCGTCTGCGGGCGCGAGCGCGTTGTACTTCGCGAAGAGATCGCCCGTGGTCTGCGTGAGCAACATGCCGTCCGCGTAGCCCTTCGCCGCCAGCCACGCGTTCACCGAGGCCACGCCGCCCACCTGCGCGATGGCGAGGTCCGTGGCGGTGTTGTCGCTCGTGATGATCATCTGCAGCAGCACGTCGCGCAGCGTGGGCTGCAGGCCGGGGTCGTGGTAGCGGAAGATGCCAGAGCCGCCGCGCACGTCCTCGGCACGCAGCGTGATTCTCG
>JBIKUN010000236.1:0-3812 GCA_044347565.1 Vicinamibacterales bacterium
GCATCCGGCCACACCGAACGTCCCGCCGCCACGTCATCATCCGGTCTCGCCCGTTCGGCCGGTGTCGTCGGCGCGGCCACGATGACGAGCCGCGTGCTCGGCCTGGTGCGCGAGCAGGTGCTCGCCTACTGGTTTGGCGCCAGCGACTCGATGGACGCCTTCCTCGTGGCGTTCCGCGTGCCCAATCTGGTGCGCGACCTCTTCGCCGAAGGGGCGATGAGCGCGGCGCTCGTGCCCACCTTCAGCCGCACGCTCGCCACCGACGGGCGCGCCCGCGCCTGGCAGCTCGGCAACTCGGTGATGAACGCGCTTGTCGCCGTCACCGGCGTGCTCGTGCTCGCCGCCATCGTCTTCGCGCCGCAGCTCGTCACCTGGCTCGCTGGCGACTTCGCGGCGGTGCCCGGCAAGTTCGAGCTCACCGTGCTGCTCACACGCGTCATGGCGCCCTTCCTCATGCTCATCGCCGTCGCCGCGGCCTGCATGGGGATGCTGAACTCGCTTAACGTGTTCTTCATCCCGGCGCTCTCGCCGGCGATGTTCAACGTGGCCTCGATCGCGGTCGGCATCGGCCTCGTGCCGCTCGCCATCGGCGCCGGCATCGAGCCGATCCTCGCGATGGCGGCCGGCACGATCGTCGGCGGTCTCGGTCAGGTGCTGCTGCAGTGGCCGGCGCTGCGCGCGCAGGGCTACCGCTACGCGCCGCGTCTCGATCTGGCCGACCCCGGCATGCGCCAGGTGCTCACGCTCATGGGCCCGGGTGTCATCGGCCTCGCGGCCACGCAGCTCAACGTGTTCGTGAACACGGTCGTCGCCACCGGCGAGGGTAGCGGCGCCGTCTCGTGGCTCACCTACGCGTTCCGGCTGATGTACCTGCCGATCGGGATGTTCGGCGTGTCGATCGCAACAGCCACCACCCCGGCGCTGTCGCGGCTCGTCGCGAGCGGCAACACGCCGGCGATGCGTTCCACGCTCGCCTCGGCCGTCGCGCTCATGCTCACGCTGAACGTGCCGGCGACCTTCGGCCTTGTCGTGCTGGCGACGCCGATCGTGCGGCTGCTGCTCGAACGCGGCAACTTCACGCCCGCCGACACCATCGCGACGGCGTCGGCCGTGCAGTTCTACGCGATTGGTCTCGTCGGGTATTCCGTGGTGAAGATTCTGTCGCCGGCCTTCTACGCGCTCGGCCGCAGCCGCACGCCGGCGGCGGTGGGTGTGGCGTCGGTGCTCCTGAATGCCACGCTGAGCTTCACGACGGCGCCCTATTTCGGCTTCCGGGGCATCGCCCTGAGCGCCTCGGTCGCCGCGCTCTTCAACGCCGGGATGCTCGCCGTCCTGCTGCGCCGCTCGCTCGGCGGGCTGGAGCTCGCGCGCGTGACGTCGACGCTCGGCAAGGTGCTCGTCGCCGGCACGGCGATGGCCGCCACGGCCTGGTGGGGCGAGCAGTGGCTGACCGCGGTAGCGCCGGGCACCTCGCTCATCGCGCAGGCGGTGCGGCTCGGCGGCGCGATGGCCGCGGCGGTGGCCGTGCTTGGCCTGGGCGCCCAGCTCCTCGCCATCCGCGAGTTCGAGGACGTGCGCGACGCGGTGCTGAAGCGCCTGCGCCGCATGAGCGGCCGCGCCTGACGACCGCGCGTCGCGAGGCCGCCGCTACTGCGCGTTGAGCAGGGCGCGCCAGCCGAGCGGCCGCGCCGCCTCGTCGCGCGACACCCCTCGTGTCCCGAGGCGGCTCGCTGGTGGCGTGCAGCGGCCGGTTTCGATGTAGCCGAGCGCCGCCGCGAGCGATGCCTCTTCCGGCGCGCCGAGTTCGTGGCCGATGTCATCCGCGGCGGCACAATCCACCGGCAGGCCGTCGAAGTAGTCGCCGTCGCCGCGCGCGTTCACCATCGAGAACGCCACCGGCGCGAACACCTTGTCGCAGAACGGCAGCCCGTACTGGCCCACCGGCTTGCCGTAGGTGCGATCGCCGACGATGACCACCGGCAGGAACGGCGTGAGGCCGTTGATGAGCAGTTCACTCGCCGAGGCCGAGGCGCGCGTGGTGATGACGACGAGCCGCTCGAGCCGCAGACTCGAGGTGGCGCCGCCGAAGCGCAGCGTCTGGTTCAAGCGGCGGTTGCGGTCGTTGTGCCGCGCGTCGGCGAACACCTGATCGCGCAGCGACGGGCCACCGATGAGACCGGCGAGGTGCCGCGCCACGTCCACGAGCCCGCCGCCGTTGTAGCGCAGATCGAGCACGAGTTCCTGCACGCCGGCCGTTTCGAGCGCCGCGAACGCCTCATCGAGCGCCGCGAGCGACGGACGCACGAAGTTGCGGAAGAACAGATACCCGACCGCGCGGCCGTCCACCGCGAACACCTTCGTGAGCGACACGGTGGGGATGGTGACGGGCCGCTTGCGCGGCGCGGCGGACCGTGTCTCGCCGCCGCGCGTCACGAAGGTGAGCACCACGGCGCGATCGATCTCCGCCGGACCGAAGGCGCCGTCGATCCGGCCGTCGGCAATGAGCGCACGCACGGTCTGCCCGTCGATCGTGTCGATACGCGAGCCGCGGTCGAGCCCCGCCTCATCGGCCGGGCTGCCGGCGAAGACCTGCAGGACGCGGAGCTCCGCGGCGATGACGGCGGTGGTGATGCCGAGGCCGATGAACTGGCTCTCGGAGTAGAAGGCCTCGTCGGCCGCCCGTGACGTGATGTAGCTGAACCTCGCATCGAGGGGGCGCAGGCGCGCCCGGTCCAGGTACGCTTCCGCCGATCCGGCCTCGGCCGGGTCGAGGTCCGGCAGGCCGCGATACCAGAGGTACAGCTCCTGCAGCGTGTCGCGGACGAACGTCGCCTGGCCGAGGGGCGTGCACGACGACGCGCCCTGGGCGGCGGCGGGCGCCGCCAGGGCGAGCGAGACGAGCAGGGCGAACACGCGGCCGGCAGAGCACATGGCAGACGATGATAGCGCTGGCGCGGAGCCGATGCGCACGCCGGGGGCCGTCCGGGCGGCGTGTAGACTAGAGCGGATGGGGCCGCAGTCGTGACACCCGCAGACGCCGTCAGTGCCCCGGCGCCCGCCGCCGCCCGCACCGTCGCCGGACTGCCGCCCACGGTCGTCTCGCTGGCCTCCACGCACTTCATCGTCGACGCCTACACGAACATCTACACGCCGCTCCTGCCGCTGCTCATCCCGCACTTCGGCCTGTCGCTCGCGGCCGTGGGCACGCTGGCCATGTGTTTCCAGATCGCCTCGTCGATGTCGCAGCTCGCCTTCGGCGCGCTCGCCGATCGCTGGCGCCCGCACGCGCTGCTCATGGCGGGGCCGATCCTCGCGGTGGTGGTGCTGAGCTTCGTCGGTCTCGCGCCCAGTCCCGTCGCGCTCGGGGCGCTGCTCGTGCTCGGCGGACTCGGCGGCGCGGCGTTCCACCCGCCGGCCGCGGCCGCGGTCTACCGCGCGGCGGGCGCCAACAAGGGCTTCGCGATGTCGGTGCACATCACCGGCGGCTCGATCGGCATGGCGATGGCGCCGCTCTTCTTCGCGCCCACCATCGAACGCCTCGGTCTGCACTGGTCGCCAATCATCGCCCTGCCCGGGCTGGTCGCGCTCTGGTTCCTGCTGCGGCGCGTGCCGGTCATCGAGCGCCAGCAGCACGGGGGCGGGGAGGGGCTGGCCGGTCTGCGGCCCTACGCGAAGCCGCTCACGCTGCTCTATTTCTCGATCGTGCTGCGCACGCTCACTGCTTCCGGCTTCTCGGTGTTCCTGCCGGTGATGCTCACGTCGCAGGGCATGTCGATCGCGCACGCGAGTCTCGCCGGCACCTGTTATCTGCT
>JBIKUN010000121.1:0-14098 GCA_044347565.1 Vicinamibacterales bacterium
GCAGTCGGATCTCGACAAGAACGGCCGCACGTCGATCTGGGAGCTCTTCGCCTCGTCGAGCACCGCCGTGGCGCGTCACTACAGCGAACGCGCGCAGCTCACGACCGAACGGGCGATGTTGAGCGATACCGGCGATAAGGCCGGCGTGCAGGCGACGGTCACGACCGGCCCGATCGGCACGATGGCGCGGTCGTTCTATCTCGATCGCGACGTCGCCTCCGAGAGCACCGATCCGGCGGTGCGCGTGCTCATCGAGCGCCGGCGCGCGCTCGAGAGCGACGCCGAGGCGCACATCCAGAAGAAGCCCGGCACCGACCCGGCCGCCTGGGCCACCGAGTTCGAACGCCTGATGATCGAGCTGGCGCGCGTCTCGCGCGAGATCCGCCAGCGCTCCTGAGCGGCGTCAGCGGCCCGCGGAGGGTTCGTCCCACCACTCGACGCGTTGCCGCTCCGGGCGGCGGAGGAGCAGCACCAGCAGGACGCCGGCGCCGAAGCCTGCCGCGTGCGCCCAGAAGGCGACGCCGCCGGCGAGGGCGCCGTCGCCGCCGGGCGGTGTCATGGTCGCCAGGCCGTTCACGAACTGCATCACGAACCACAGGCCCAGCAGGTAGACGGCCGGGATCTCGACGACGGTGATCGGAAACGGGATGAGCGTGAGCACGCGCGACTTCGGATAGAGCACGAAGTAGGCGCCCATCACGCCGGCGATGGCGCCCGAGGCGCCCACCATCGGCACCGGTGAATCGGGTGCGGCGGCCGTCTGCCCGAGCGCCGCGGCGGCGCCGCAGAGCAGGTAGAAGACCAGGAATCGTCCGTGGCCCATCCGGTCTTCGACGTTGTCGCCGAAGATCCACAGGTACAGCATGTTGCCCGCGATGTGCATGAGGCCACCGTGCACGAACATCGACGTCAGCACCGCCAGCCACGAGAAGTCGGCCGGCACGAGGCCGAAGGCGCCGATGAACCGCTCCAGGTCCTCGACCCCGAGCCCCGCCTGGCGCACGAACACGAGCACGTTGAGGGCGAGGAGCGTGACCGTCACGACTGGACGGGTGCGTGAAGGGATGACGTCGCGCAGGGGAATCATCGAGTGGCTGCTGCCGGGTAGTATTGCGTATGCTGGGATGCTGGCCCAAACAGGCCGCCCCGACCCGAGATGCGCTGCCGATTCTGTGACACCGAGATCGCCGAGAAGGCGCTGATCTGCTACCGCTGCGGACGCGCCACGACCGACCCGAAGACCGCGCCGCCGCCCCGTCCGCGGGGCATCCCGTTGCCGGCTGCCGTCGCCGTGACCGTGGCCGCCGCCGGCGCCGCGGTGGGGCTGCCCGAGGTGGCCGACGGCACCATGCTCTACGCGGGTTGGGCAGGACTGGCCACACTCGCCACCGGCGCCCTGGCGCTCTGGTGGGGCGGCCGCGCCGGGCGGCGGTAGCCGGCGAGACGCCGTCTGGCGCCCGGTGCCCCCTCAGGCTATGATCGACGGCGAGCGTCCATGTCTGAGCCCCGCCTTGAAGTGAACGACGGCCTCGGCCGGCGCGTCATCCCCATCGACAAACCCACGTTGACGATCGGCCGTCGCACCGAGAGCGACGTCCGCCTCGTCGGCAGCGACGTCTCGCGTGAGCACGCCGAGATCGCCAGCGAAGACGGCCATCTCGTGCTGCGCGACCGCGGCTCGCGCTACGGCACCTTCGTGAACGGTGCGCCCGTCAGCGAGCACCGCCTGACACACGGCGATCGCGTGCAGTTCGGCCGCACCGGTGGCGCCGAGGTCGTGTTCCTGACGGAAGCGTCGCTCTCGGCCTCGGGCACGTCGTCGGCCGGCACCGCCGTGGGCGACATCCGGCAGATGGCGACGCTGCTCGAAGGCCTGCGCGCCCTCGGGTCGGGCCGCGTGCTCGACGAGGTGCTGGTGCTCGTGCTCGATGCCGCCATCGGCGTCACCGGCGCCGAGCGCGGCTTCATCATGCTGGCGGGTGAGGACGGCGCGCTCGATCTCAAGCTGGCGCGCGCGCGCGGCCGGGTCACGGTGCCCGGCAACCGCTTCGACACCAGCCGCAAGATTCCCGAGGACGTGTTCGCCACCGGCGAGCTGCGCGTCGTGGCCGACCTGCTCGACGGCGACCTCGCGCAGGATCACCGCGGCACCGTCGCGCTCGGCATCCGCCACGTGCTCTGCACGCCGCTGCGCCTCGTGCGTTACCTCGACCGGCCAGACATGGCGCCGGAGGCGAAGGCCATCGGCGTGCTGTATCTCGACAGCCGCGAGAAGGGGCAGCTCCTCTCGGCGGCCACGCGCAGTGCCCTCGACACGCTGGCCAACGAAGCCGGCGTCGCCATCGAGAACGCGCGGCTGTACCGCGCCACTCTCGAGAAGGCGAAGATCGAACACGAGCTGCGCGTCGCCGCGGAAATCCAGCGCTCGCTGCTGCCCGAGGGCCGCCGAGACGGCGCGCACTACCACGCCATGGGCGCGTCGCTGCCGTCGCGGTCGATTGGCGGCGACTTCTTCGAGTACATCGAGACCGACGATGGCAGCATCGGCGTCGTCGTCGGTGACGTGGCGGGGAAGGGACCGGCGGCGGCGCTCCTCACCGCGAAGATCCAGGGGTTGTTCTCGGCACAGGTGGGTGGGAACCGTCCGGCCACGGCGATGCAGCTCGTCAATACCGGGCTGCTCAAGCGCCAGGTCGACGCACGGTATGCGACCGTGTTCTTCGCCAGTCTGTCGCCCGATGGCGCGCTCATGTACTGCAACGCCGGCCACAATCCTCCGATCGTCGTGAGTGCGTCGGGGGTGCGCTCGCTCGAGGGCAGCGGGATGCCGGTGGGGCTCTTTTCGGGCGCCACCTACTCCGACGAAGACACGCGCCTCGAGCCCGGCGACGTGCTGGTCGTCTACAGCGACGGCGTGACCGAAGCGCTCAACCTCGCTGGCGATGAATACGGCGACGCTCGCCTGGCCGAGGTCACGACGGCCCACCGCGCGGCGCCGCTCGACCAGCTCCTGCAAAGCATCATCACCTCGGTACAGACCTTCGCCAATGGCGCGTCGCAGAGCGACGACGTCACGGTGCTGGTGCTGCGCTACCTCGGACCGCCCGCCGCTTGAGCGGCGTGGCGTTCCCGGCGTACACACGAACGGCCGGTTCGCGGGAACCGGCCGTTCGACTGTATGGGGCGTGAGGGGCCGGCTTACTTGCGCAGCACGGCCGGCACGTAGTCGCGCGACGGGTAGCCAGTGTAGATCTGGCGAGGCCGGGCGATCTTCTGCTCGTCGTCGAGCAGCATCTCTTCCCACTGCGCCGCCCAGCCCACCGTGCGGGCGATGGCGAACAGCACCGGGAACATCGCCATCTGGAAGCCCATCGCTTCGTAGATGAGGCCCGAGTAGAAGTCGACATTCGGATACAGCTTGCGCTTGATGAAATACTCGTCTTCGAGCGCGATCTTCTCGAGTTCGAGCGCGATGTCGAGCAGCGGATTCTTGCCCGTCACCTCGAAGACGTCGTAGGCGGCCTTCTTGATGATGCGCGCTCGCGGGTCGTACGACTTGTAGACGCGGTGTCCGAAGCCCATCAGGCGGCCGTTGCCGTCCTTGACGCCCTTGATGAAGGCCGGGATGTTCGCGACCGAGCCGATCTCCTGGAGCATTTTCAGCACGGCTTCGTTGGCGCCGCCGTGCAGCGGGCCGTAGAGCGCGGCGGCCGCGCCGGCCATCGCCGAATACGGATCCACGTGTGAGCTGCCGATGCCGCGCATGGCGCTCGTCGAGCAGTTCTGCTCGTGGTCGGCGTGCAGGATGAACAGGATGTCGAGCGCACGCTCGAGCACCGGATTCGGCGCGTACTTCACCTCGGTCATCTTGAACAGCATGTTCAGGAAGTTGCCGGTGAAGCTGAGGTCGTTGTCGGGATAGACGTAGGGGCGGCCGATGCTGTGGCGGAACGCGTAGGCGGCGATCGTCGGCACCTTGGCGATGAGGCGCACGATCTGCTTGCGGCGCGAGTCGGCGTCGAAGATGTCCTTGCCGTCGGGGTAGAAGGTGGACATCGCGCCCACGGTGCTCACGAAGACGCTCATGGGGTGGGCGTCGTAGGTGAAGCCCTCCATGAACTTCTTGATGTTCTCGTGGACCATCGTGTGCATCGTGATCTCACGCGTCCACGCGGCCATCTGCCCGGTCGTGGGCAGCTCGCCGTTCAGGATGAGATACGCCGTCTCGAGGTACGAGCTCTTCTCCGCGAGCTGCTCGATCGGGTATCCCCGGTACATCAGGATGCCCTTGTCGCCGTCGATGTAGGTGATCTTGCTGCGGCACGACGCGGTGTTCATGAACGCCGGGTCGTAGGTGGTCAGTCCGAAGTCGTCGTCCCCGTGCTTGATCTTGCGCAGGTCCATCGCCTTGATGGTGCCGTCGGTGATTGGCACTTCGTACTGCTTGCCGGTGCGGTTGTCGGTAATCGTGAGCGTATCGGCCATGATTGCGGGGCTCGGGCCGGGGCGCGGGAGCCCGGGCCGGGACAGTCAGTTGTCGTCGTCTTCGTCGTCGAGTCGATCCAGCGGCTCGACCTCCGAACCGGGCACCACGTAGCTGCCGTCGGCCCAGCGGGCGAGGTCGTCGAGCTGGCATCGCCGACTGCAGAACGGTCGGAAGCGCCAGTCCACGGGATGGAGGCGGCACGCGGGGCACACCTGCGGTCCATCCATCCCACTCATTGTATGTCAGTCGCGGTAATCGGCGCGGCAGGCGGCCGGTTGAATCGGCATGATTCGCCGTGCTGTCGATGCGTTCATGGCATCGGTGCCATGCCCCGGGGGGCCGGCCTGGTCAGAGGCCGCTCGACGCCGACCCGAGGTGGCGGACGTCTTTCGCGGAGACGAGGAAAATCACGTCTTCGGCGATGTTCGTGGCGTGGTCGCCAATGCGTTCGAGGTGCCGCGACACCAGGATCAGGTCGAGCGCCGGCTCGATCGTGGCCGTGTCCTGCATCATGTAAGTCAGCAGTTCGCGGAAGATCTGCGACTTGAGCGCATCGAGGGCATCGTCGGCGGCCAGCACCGACTCGGCCAGGGCGATGTCGCGGCGGACGAAGGCGTCGAGGGCGTCGCGGAGCATCCGCTGGGCGATGTCGCCCATGCGCGGAATGTCGATGAGCGGCTTGACCGGCGCGTGCAGCAGATACCGCTTGGCGGCCTCGGCGATGTTGACCGCGAGATCGCCCACCCGCTCGAGGTCGGTGTTGATCTTGGCGGCGGCAACGATGGTGCGCAGATCGGCGGCCATCGGCTGGTGCAGGGCCAGCAGCTTGAAGCAGCGGTCGTCGATCTCGATGTGCAGGTCGTTGATCGGCTCGTCGCCGGCGAGCACGCGGTCGACGAGCGTCGCGTCGCGCGAGGCCAGCGCCAGCACCGACTCGCGCACGCGCTCCTCGGCGAAGCCGCCCATGGCGAGCAGGCGCTCCTGGAGCACCCCGAGTTCTTCCTGGAAGTGTCGGACGACGCGTTCCACCGTGGGTCTCCCTCGCCGCTAGCCGCAGCGGCCCGTCACGTAGTCTTCGGTCAGCTTCTCGGCCGGGGCCGTGAAGATCCGGTCGGTGCGTCCGTACTCGACGAGGCGCCCCAGCCAGAAGAAGGCCGTGTAGTCTGACACACGCGCGGCCTGCTGCATGTTGTGCGTCACGATGACGATCGTGTACGCCTTCTTGAGGTCGTAGACCAGTTCCTCGATGCGCTGCGTCGCGATGGGGTCGAGGGCCGACGCCGGCTCGTCCATGAGCAGGATGTCGGGGCGGATCGCCAGGGCGCGTGCGATGCAGAGCCGCTGCTGCTGGCCACCCGAGAGTGCCAGCGCCGACTCGTGCAGGCGGTCCTTCACCTCGTCCCAGATGGCGGCGGCGCGCAGGCTCTCTTCCACCCGCTCGGCCATCTCGGCCTTGCTGCGCGTGAGGTTGTTGATGCGCAGGCCGTAGCCGACGTTCTCGAAGATTGACTTCGGGAAGGGGTTCGACTTCTGGAACACCATGCCGACCTGGCGGCGCAGCGAGACGACGTCGACGCCGCTGCCGTAGGCGTCGTGCCCGTCGATGTGGACCGAGCCCTCCACGCGGGCGCCCGGGATGATGTCGTTCATCCGGTTGAGCGTGCGCAGGAACGTGCTCTTGCCGCACCCTGACGGGCCGATGAACGCCGTCACGCGGTTGGCGTGGATGGCCATCGAGATGCCGTCGAGGGCACGCTTCTGCCCGTAGTAGAAGTTCAGGTCGCGGACGTCGATCTTGACCGGGGCCGTTTCGGCGGCCTGGGCGCCGGCACGGACGATGGTCGAGAGGGTGGGGGGCAGGGTCGTCACGGACGGCCTTTCCGCTGGTAGCGATCGCGCAGCACGATGGCGATGGCATTCATGGTGAGCAGCAGCGCGAGCAGCACGAGGATCCCGGCCGCCGCATTGTCCTTGAAGGCGGCCTGCGGACGCGAGACCCAGTTGAAGATCTGGATCGGCAGCACCGTGAAGGCCGACCAGATGCTGTCTGGCGCGAAGGGAATGTAGGTGAGGGCGCCGATGGTGATGAGCGGGGCGGTCTCGCCGATGGCCCGCGACAGCGCCAGGATGAGGCCGGTGAGAATGCCCGGCACGGCCATCGGCAGCACCTGGTGCCAGATGGTCTGCCACTTGGTGGCGCCGAGCGCGTACGATCCCTCGCGGATGCTCGATGGCACGGTGCGCAGGGCTTCGCGGGTCGACAGGATCACCACCGGCAGCGCCAGCAGGGCCAACGTGGCGGCGCCGGCGAGCACGCTGCGGCCCATGGCCATCGTGCGGACGAAGAGCCCGAGGCCGAGCAGGCCGTAGATGATGGACGGCACCGCGGCGAGGTTGGCGATGTTGAGCTCGATGAAGCGGGCGAGGCGGCTGCGACCGCCGTATTCCTCGAGGTAGGTGGCCGCGGCCACGCCCACCGGCAGCGCCATCACGGCCGTGAGGGCGATGACGTAGAGGCTGCCGACGATGGCGTGATAGATGCCGGCGCTCTCCGCGCGGCGCGACGGGAAGCTCGTCAGGAACTGCCAGTCGAGGCGGTGGGCGCCGTCGCGCCAGACGGTGCCGACGAGCACGGCGAGGGCGCCGAGCGCCACGGCCAGCACGACGAGCGCCACCGCCTGGAAGAGCAGATCGGCGCGGCGGTGGCCGGCGGAGGACGCGTTCGGGCCGAGGCTGACGGCCATCAGTTGTACTCCTCGCGGAAGCGCGCGCGCAGCCAGCTGCTCAGCAGGTTGAGCGCGAACGTCATCAGGAAGAGCAGCATGCCCACCGCGAAGATGGTGCGGTATTCGAGCGTCCCCTGCGGCGTGTCCCCGAGGCTCACCTGCACGATGTAGGCGGTCATCGTCTCGATGGGCACGAATGGATTGGCCGTGAAGCGCGGCTGCTGACCGGCGGCGATGGCCACGATCATCGTCTCGCCGATGGCGCGCGAGGCGGCGAGGATGACGGCTGCCGTGATACCCGAGAAGGCCGCCGGCACCACGACCTGCACGGCCGTCTGCATCCGCGTCGCGCCGAGCGCGTAGGCGCCTTCGCGCAGCCCGCGGGGCACCGCCTGCATCGCATCTTCCGAGAGCGAACTCACGAGCGGCAGGATCATGAGGCCCATGACGATGCCGGGGCTGAGCGCGTTGAAGCCGCTCAGGCCGGGCAGCCACTGCTGCAGGAGCGGCGTGACGAAGGTGAGCGCGAAGTAGCCGTAGACCACCGTGGGCACGCCGGCCAGGATCTCGAGCACCGGCTTGACGACGCGGCGCACCCGGTCAGGGGCGTACTCGCTGAGATAGATGGCGCTCAGCAGACCCGTCGGCACCGCCACCACGAGCGCGATGACCGACACCACCGTCGTGCCGAGCAGGAGCGGCAGCACGCCGAAGTGTTTCGTGGCGAAGAGCGGCGTCCACTCGGTGCCGGTCAGGAACTCGACGACCGAGACCTCGCCGAAGAAGGCGAAGGTCTCGACGGCGAGCACGACGATGATGCCCGCGGTCGTGCCAACGGACGCGAGCGCGCACAGGAACAGCAGGGCCTCGATCGCGCGTTCGCCGCGGCGGAGGGACATGGGCTACTGGCTTTCGCGGCTGAGGAGCTGTTCGATGGTCAGGCCCACCTGCGAGCCGGCCTGCTCGAACACCGAACCGGTCTTGCGGGCGGCCAGGTGCGCCGCCACGAGCTGGTAGCCGCGGTCGCCGAGGGGCACGTAGCCTACTTCCTCGGCGAGGGCCCCGCCCTTGGCCAGGTAGAAGTCAATGAACTGCTTCACCTCGGGCCGGTCGAGCGCCTTCACCGACACGTAGATGAAGACCGGCCGCGACAGCGGCTGATACGTGCCGCCCTTGACCGTCTCGACGCTCGGAAGGATCGGGCCGGCGCCATTGTCGGCCTTGCCGTCGTCCACGCCGACGAGCTTCAGGTTGGCCTTGTTCTCGCTGTAGTAGGCGTAGGGCATGAAGCCCAGGGCGAGCTCGTCGTTGGCGATACCCTGCACGAGCACGTTGTCGTCTTCGCTCGACGTGAAGTCGCCGCGGCTGGCGCCTTCCTTGCCGTTGATCGCCTGCGTGAAGTAGTCGTAGGTGCCGGAATCGACGCCGGCGCCGAAGAGGTGCAGTTCGCGGGCGGGCCAGCCGGCCCGTACCTGCGACCACTGCGTGATCGTGCCCTGCGATTCCGGCGCCCAGATCGTCTTCAGCTCGGCGGCGGTGATGTGATCGATCCACGTCGCTTTCGGACTGGTCACGACCGCGAGGCCGTCGTAGGCGATGGGCAGCTCGATGAAGGTGATGCCGGCCGCCGCGCAGGCGTCCATTTCGTTCTTCGTGATCGGTCGCGAGGCGTTGCTGATGTCGCTCTCGCCGCGGCAGAACTTCTGGAAGCCGCCGCCGGTGCCCGAGATGCCCACGGTGACGCGGACGCCGGGCGTGGCCTTCTGGAACTCTTCCGCGACGGCTTCGCTGATGGGGAAGACCGTGCTCGAGCCGTCGAGCGTGACCGTCGTGGTCTGTCCGGCGGGTGCCGCCGTGCCGCCCGCGCCCGGGGGCGGCTGGCCGCCGCCGCACGCGCCCGTCACGAGCGCCGCGGCCACGAGCCACCCTGCCCGAATCACCCCTACTGATCGCATAGGGCAGAGCGTATCGGCCAGCGGTTTCGCGGTAGTTTCGGATGTGTAAATTTCAGGTTAACGAGCAGCGGCGCGGCGCCGGGCCCGGCGGACGGGTGTGCCGAGGCCGCGGCGGGCTGGGCCGCGACGCTCTGCAGGCTCGCCGTCTTCGACGACGCGTGCCTCGAGATGGATCGGGCGATCGAGCGCCCGCTCGAGCGGCGCCAGCTGGCGATGGGCCGCCCACAGTTCCAGCTCGGCATCCCCACGCGCCACGAGCTCCACGGTGAGCGCGTCGGCCGACGTGCGGACGGTGAGCGACCGGATCATCGAATGCCGGCTGCGATCCAGCGACTCGGCGAGCCTGAGCACGGCGCCGAGCACCCGGACGGTACGGCGCAGGCCGGCCGGGAGTTCCCCGAAGCCCTCGTGGTCGCGGCTCGGCTCGGCGCGGCGGTGGTAGCGCGCGCTCAGGGCGATGACGTCGATCTCGGCGGGTTCGAAGCCGCGCAGGTCGCCGTTCTTGATGAGGTAGTGCGAATGGCGGTGATGGCGTTCATAGCTGATGTGCGTGCCGACGTCGTGCAGCAGCGCCGCATAGTCGAGCCACTCGCGCTCGCGGCCGCCGAGCCCGTGCACCGGCCGCAGGCCGTCGAAGAGGGCGAGCGCGAGCAGCGAGACCTGACGCGCGTGGGCTGCTTCCCAGCCGCAGCGTTCGGCCAGCTCGAGCGCCGAGCGGCGGCGCACGTCGGGGATCTCCTCGACCTGTCGGATGTGTTTGCGGTTGCGCTGGATGAAGTCGAGCACCAGCCCCTCGCGCAGCGCCAGGTCGCAGAGCGTGATGTCCTGCGCGCCGAGCGTCCGCAGCAGCGTGTCGAGCAGCACGGCCCCCGCCACGACGAGATCGGCCCGCCGCGGGTCGAGCGCGGGAATCTGCAGGCGGCGGTCCAGCGGTTCGTCGCAGACGAGCCTGCGGACCTTGCGGATGGCCTTCGCGCTCACGCGCAGGTTGCGGACCTCGGCCGGCGCCGCGCCGGAGTCCTGCGCCGCGGCCACCGAGCCGAGCGAGAGAATCGTGCCCGAGGTGCCGATGACGCGGTCGTAGCCGGCGGCGACGATGTGGCCGAGATAGCGGTCGACGAGCGCGCCGATGTGCGCGACCATCTTCCGCTCGTCGCGTTTGCTGAGCGGGTCGGAGGTGACGAAGCGTTCCGACAGCCGCAGCACGCCCAGCTTGAAGCTGCGCGCGAAGCGGACGTCGCCGCCGGCGCCGAGCGTGACCTCCACGCTGCCGCCGCCGATGTCGATGACCACCGCCGGCTTCGGCGTATCGACGCCGTAGACCGCCGCGAGGTGGATGAGGCGCGCTTCCTCGCTGCCGGTGATGATGCGCGGCCGGATGCCCGTCTGGCTCTCGATGGCGGCCAGCAGATCGCCGCCGTTCTCGGCTTCGCGCGTGGCGCTCGTGGCGGCGGCGAGGATCTCGTCCACCTGATGCGAGCGCGCCAGGCGCTCGAACTTCGACAGCGCCTGCAGGGCCGCCTGCATCGCCTCGCGTGTCAGCCGGCGTCCGTCGAGGCCGCCGGCGCCGAGCCGCACCATCTCCTTCTCGCGGTCGATGACCTCGAAGGAGAAGTCGGGTCGGACGCGGACCACGATCATGTGGACCGAGTTGGTACCGATGTCGATCGCGGCAAGGCGCATGGCGAGTGGCGGCTGGCGGCTGGCGGCTATAATAGGAGGCGTGCGGCCGACCGGGATCTGCAGCGGCGCTCAGTATGGCACGACGTTCCCCCATCGATACCCTGCTCGCCACACGCATCGCGGCCCTCGATGCCGCCGTGCCTTCCGCGCTCGGCGGCGAGCCGGTGGCCGTGCATCAGGCGCGCGTCGCCTCGCGCCGCCTGCGCGAAGTCGTGCCGGTGCTCGAACCGGTGGCGCCGTCGGCGGTAGGGGCGGGCGAGGCCGTGCGCCGCGTCACGCGTGCGCTCGGTCCGGTGCGGGAGCTCGACGTCACGACCGCGCTCTACGCCGAGTGGACGCAGGCCTCGCCGCGGCATGCGCTGGCGCACGCCGCCGTCGGCCGCACCCTGGCGCGCGAACGCGCCACGGCCATCCGCGCCATGCGCCGCACGCTCGCGCCCGCGCAGCTCGCGCGACTGCGGCTGGCGCTCGACACACTGGTGGATGGTGCCGCGGGCGTGCCGGTTGCGGATGTCGCCGCCACGGTGCAGGCGCGCGTGAAGCAGCGGGCGCGGCGCCTCGTTCGTGCCCTCGAACGGCTCGGTATTCTCTACGCGCCCGAACGGCTCCACGCCATCCGCATCGCGGTCAAGCAGCTGCGCTACGCGCTCGAAGTCAGTGGCCGGTTGCGTCGCGTGCCCACGGCGGCGGCGCTGCGGCAACTGCGCGCGGTGCAGGACACCCTCGGGCGTGCCCACGATTTGCACGTGCTTGGCGAGCATCTGCGCCAGGTCGAGGCACGGCTCGTGTCGCGCTCGCGTCCGGCGGCCGCCGACCTCCACCGGCTCGCCCGTGACATCGACGACGCGTGCCGCGCGCTGCACGCCGCGTTTCTCGCCCGGCGGGCGGCACTCGGTGTGTTCGCCACCACGCTCATCGCGCCGGCCTCACCGGCCCGGCGACGGACCGCCGCATGAGTCCGGTCACCGGGCCCACGTCACTCGAGCTGTATCTCGTGCGCCACGCCGTGGCGGACGGGCGCGGGCCCGCCTATCCCGACGACGCCGAACGGCCGCTCACCGCCGACGGAGTGGAGCGCTTCCGCCGCGCCGTGGCCGGTCTGCGCGATCTGGGCGTGGAGCTCGACCTCGTGCTGTCGAGCCCGTACGCGCGGGCGCGGGAGACGGCGGAACTGCTCTGCGTGGGTCTGAAGCCGCGGCCGACACTCATCGTGGTGGATGCGCTGGCGTGCGGCGAGATGCCGGCGGATGTCATCGCCGCCGTCGCCCTGCACTCGGCGGCGGGCCGTGGTGCCTCGCGGCTCGCACTCGTCGGCCACGAGCCCGACCTCGGCGAACTGGCGGCGCGTCTGCTGGGCGCGAAGGGCCGCGTCGAGTTCAAGAAGGGCGCCGTCTGCCGTATCGACGTGGACCGCGCCATGCCCGCCGGCCCCGGCACGCTGCGCTGGCTGCTCACGCCGCGCGTGCTGCGAGGCCTGGCGCCGTGACATCGGCGCTCGTCATCATCAACCCGATCTCGGGCGCCGGCCGTGCGTATCCGGGGGGCGCCGCCGAAGTAGACCTTGCCCGTTCGGTGCTCAGCCGCGCGGGGTATGCCCCGGCGGTGGTCGTCACTCTCGGACCAGGCCACGCCACCGAGGTGGCGCGCGACGCGGTGTCACGCGGCGTCGATCTCGTGGTGTCGTGGGGCGGTGACGGCACGATGAACGAAGTGGCGCGCGCGCTCGCCTTCGGCACGACGGCCCTGGCGCTCGTGCCGGCGGGGTCGGGGAACGGCCTCGGGCGCGACCTCGGCGTGCCGCTCGATCCGGCGCGGGCCCTGGCGATCGCGGCCGGCGGCCGGCGGCGCCGCATCGATGTCGGCGACGTGAACGGCGAGCTTTTCTTCAACGTCGCCGGCGTCGGGCTCGACGCGCGCATCGCGCGGGCCTTCGCCGAGCGCACCGGGCGGCGCGGCCGGCTGCGCTACGCCCGGGTCGGCGTTGAGGCGGTGCTCAGCTACCGCGCGGCATCGGTCGAGGTCGCGTGGGACGGCGGCGCGTCGGCGCCTACGGCCCTCTTCGTCGCGTTCGCCAACTCCCGTCAGTATGGCAGTCACGGCGTCATCGCGCCCACGGCGTCGCTCGACGACGGCCGCTTGAACCTCGTCATCATCGAAGACCAGCCCATCTGGCGCATCGCCTCGCGGCTGCCGTCGTTCTTTCTGGGCCAGCTCGGTCCCGGACACGGCGTCACGATGAGCACGTTCACGGCGGCGACCGTCTCGGCCGCGTCGGGCACGGACCTGCACCTCGACGGCGAGCCGCGGACGGTGCGCGGGCCGCTCACCGTCCGGGTGCATCCGCGGGCCCTCGACGTCATCGTGCCGCCAGAAAGGCCGTAGCCTCTGCTGGCCTCCCGGCGGGGCCGCGCGTTACCGAGAATTTACAACCGGCGGGCGGTGCCGCGAGGCAGGATCGGAGTGCGAGTCCTGCCATGCTGACCTTCGAACACACCTTCCGGAAAGACGACCACACCCGCCGCCTCGAGATCCTGCTGGATATGCAGGGCTGGCGCGTCGTGCAGCGCGCGGATACGACGGTCGTCCGCGATGCGCACTACACCGACTGGCACCGCGTGGAGCGGGCCCGCCGCGCCTTCGCCGTGGAGATGACGAGCCTGCGCGCCGAAGGCTGGCTCGACGCCCGCTGAGGGCTTACTCGACGAAGCGGTAGCCGAGACCCACGACGGTCTCGATCTGGCGGCCGGCCGCGCCGAGCTTGGCGCGCAGACGGCCCACGTGCACGTCGACCGAGCGCGTTTCAATGAAGCGGTCGTAGCCCCACACGCGTTCGAGCAGGCGGTCGCGCGAGAGCACCCGGTTGCGGTTGTCCACCAGGTAGCGAAGCAGCTCGAACTCACGCCGCGTCAGCTTGATGTCCACACCGTCCACCTGCACCGACACGGCGTCGAAGTCGGCCGTCAGGTGCGCACCCTGGTAGGTCGTCGCCTGCGGCGGCTCACCGGCGCGGCCGCGTCGCAGCGCGGCGCGGACCCTGGCGGCCAGCTCGCGCACGCTGAAAGGTTTGGACACGTAGTCGTCGGCGCCGGAGTCGAGGCCCATCACGCGGTCGCCTTCGCTCGTGCGTGCCGTCAGCATGATGATGGGCACGGTGGCCGTGGCGGTGCGCTGGCGCAGAATGCGGCACACTTCGAGGCCGCTTAGCACCGGCAGGTTCAGGTCGAGCACGACCAGGTCCGGGGGCTGCT
>JBIKUN010000237.1:0-3770 GCA_044347565.1 Vicinamibacterales bacterium
CGAGCCGACCCAGCGCTCGGCGCCAGGCCGCGGGTCGCCGCCGACGACGCCGCGGGCGAGCGTGCAGAACGGCCCCTGCCAGCACTGCACGACGCCCGCGTCCTTCAGCGGCCGCAGCGCCGCCGCGAAGGCGGGCGCGCGGACGGTGAAGAACTGCGCGCCGTGGTCGAACTGGTGCGGCTCGCGGCGGCGCGTCGCGGCGCGACCGCCGGCGCTGCGGCCCTTGTCGAACACGGTGGCGGGCACGCCGGCCTGCTGCAGCGCGCGCGCGGCGGCGAGGCCGGCGATGCCGCCGCCGACGACGGCGACCGAACGGGGCGAAGGCGTCATGCGTCTACCTACTGCCGGCGCAGCCGTTCGTGGCGGCGCGGTTGGCGCTTCCTGCTGCCGTGCTGCGCGAACACGCGCGCGCTCTCGGCCCGCGCTGCCGGCGCACGCCGCGCGCCGTAGATGCGTTGCCTGGCCGCGGCGACGGCCGCGGCGGCGTCGACGATCGGCGCGGGGTAGTCGACGCCGATGCGGCAACCGGCGGCGGCCTGTTCGTCGGCCGTCATCGTGTGCGGCTCGGCCAGCTTCGCGAGCGGCACGCGCGCCAGTTCAGGCACCCAGCGGCGCACGAATACGCCCTCGGGGTCCTGGTCGCGGAGCTGCTTCTGCGGCGAGTAGATGCGCACGGTATTGATGCCGGTGACGCCGCTCTGCATCTGCAACTGACTCCAGTGGATGCCAGGCTCGTAGTCGACGAAGCAGCGCGCGAGGTGCACGCCGACCGGCCGCCAGTGCAGCCAGAGGTGATACGCGGCGAACGACACCAGCATCGCGCGCATGCGGAAGTTGAGCCAGCCGGTGGTGAGCAGGCAGCGCATGCAGGCGTCGACCATCGGGTAGCCGGTGCGGCCGGCGGCCCACGCCGCGAAGCGCACGGCGTCGAAGTCGTTCTCGCGCAGGCCGTCGAAGGCGCGGTTCATGTTGTGGAACTCGATCGCCGGCTCGTCTTCGAGCTTCTGCATGAAGTGGCAGTGCCAGCGCAGCCGGCCGGCGAAGCTGCGCAGCGACTTGAGCCAGCCGCCGCGCTGGGCCGGCTTCATGGCGCGCACTTCGTCCTGGCGCGCCAGCAGCGCGTGGTGCGCGGTGCGCAGCGACACCGTGCCATAGGCGAAGTGCGGCGACAGCCGGCTGCACGCGTCCCACCCGAACAGCGGCGACGACATGGCCACCTGGTACGGCTCGCCGCGCTCGCGCAGGAACGTCTGCAGCGTCAAGCGGCCGGCGGCTTCGCCGGTGGCCTGCGCCTCGTACGGCCCGAGTGCTGGCACGCCAAGCGCGTCGAGCGCCGGCAGGTCGCCGGGCGGCACGAGCGCGTGCGGCACGGCCCACAGCGCGGCGGGCGCAGGCAGCAGCGGCGCGCTCATGCGTTTCTCCCACCGCCGGCTCCAGCCATCGCGCGTCGGCAGCCGGCGCACGACGCCGTCCTGCGCGTGCTCGGTCCATGCGATGCCGCGCTCGCCGAGGAAGGCGCCGACGGCCCGGTCGCGCGCGAAGGTCCACGCGTCGCCGGTTTCCTGGTGGCTGTGCACGTGCCCGATGCCGCCAAGTCTGCGCAGGTCGTCGTCGAGCTGCACCAGGATCGGCACGACGTCGCCGACGCGCACGGTGAGCCACGCGCCGCGCGCGCGCAGGGCACGATCGAGTTCGGCGAGCGAGCCATGGACGAAGTCCCACTGCCGGCGGTCCGCCGTCTCGGCGGCGAGCAGCGGCGGTTCGAAGACGTAGAGCACCACCACCGCCCCGGCAGCCGCGGCGGCGCACAGCGCGGCGTGGTCGTGCACGCGCAGGTCGCGCTTGAGCCAGACGATCTGCACGGGGCCGGCGACGGCGGCCGACGTCGCGGACGGGCTCGCGCATTGCGTGGTCGCATCCGCAGGGAGGGTGAGCTGGCAATCGCCGCCGCTGGCGAAAGTCGGATGCAGCCTGGTGCGGCCGTCGGCCCGCGGCCGCCCGTCACGGTCTGATAGCACCACGTCCGCTGACTCCAGCACGTGTCCATCCCGCCTGTCGTCGCGAACCCGAGACGTCGAGGTTGCCGAAGGTGAAAACGATGGGCGGGCCAGCACGCCTCGCAGCATATCGCACGGCAACGCGACGAACTGGCTCCAGGGGCTCGAACGACTGCAACGAGCGGCGCGCCCATAGGAGCGAGGTGACGGCGCGCCACCGCGATGTCCTGCTCGCAATGCCTTGCCCGTGCGCGGTTCCTGCGATCCGCATCGGCCCGGACGTACGCACCCACGTCACGGCCGTCGCGGCCGTCACCGCGATCGCGGCGGGACACGACGACCTCGGGGGCCGACACGGTGCTCGCCCTTGCGGCGCTGAGTCGCGGTTTGCGGCGCTTCTTGCCGGCCCGCACTTCGCCCCGGCGTCCGGTTCTGACTTCCTAATTCTCGGTTCGGAACGCCACTCGCTTCTGAACGTCAGTCCGCGAGCGTGAGGCCCGCGCTGAGGAATCGGGTGAAGTCGGCCTGATTCTCCGTGGCAATGGCGGCATCGGACTCCAGAGCGGTTGCGGCGATCAGGCAATCGGCCAGGCTTCCGCGCCGGCGGCCAGCGAGATTGAACAACTCGGCGACACGCTCTGCGATCCGATGGTCGACAGGTACGGGTTGGCCGAGGAGGTCGAATGCATGGGCTGCGGCAGCAGCCGACACGGGCCCGCACAGAAACTCGGCCCAGGCGTACGCGCTGATGCCGAGTTCCTCACCTGCAGCCAACCAGGCAACGAGCCGCTTCTCTTGGGGGGACCCGGCCCGCAGCGCCTGGATGAGGAAGCTCGTATCCAGGTGAATCACTTCCGCCGCCTCACGGTGGGCTGCTGCGCTCGGCGTTCAGCGCTGACCGCCTCTGACCAGGAGTCGGCCTGGGCGCGGTTCAACGGCACCGACTCCTGAAGCTTGCGGAACGTGGCGAGGCGATCCGGCACCGCACTCACCGACGCAGACCGGATGACGCGTCTCAGAACTTCGGACTTGCTGACTTGCCACTCACGCGCCAACCGCTCGAGCTGGTCGGCAGTCTCGACATCCAGGACATAGGTGGACTTCACCATTGGTATGGCCATACCCGACTATATGGCCCTCCGACACGGCCCCTTCCGTTGAATCACCGCCGTCTTGAAGAGCCCGATCACCGACTCGGCGAAGACATCGCCGTACACATCGGCGCAACTCCCAACGGATAGCGCGATACGGCGCCGGCGAGGCGGTCGGTGTAGGGCAGCGAGATACTGGGTGAATTCAACCGGTCGTTGCAACAGCTCTCCAAGGAGACGTTGCAATGGATGCTTCGAAACGACGTCGGTCTGATCGCGCGGGCGCGCGGCCCACCTGGGCTTCGCCCGGGCCCGGCCGCGGCGTGTGGCACTATGTGGCACTGCTTCCGTGCGAAGCGTCATCTGATGCCACCACGAGTCGTCGATTCATTCAGGAAATCGCGACTTGGTTGAAGCTTCCATTCCTTCCGGGCTCACCACTCCCACTGCAATCACATCAACGGTTTCCGCGTCGAGCGTGTCATCGACGTCGCACGCCCAAACAGCCCCGTGTGGCACTGGTGTGGCCCTGAAGCGGGAATCGCTCTCGCGCACCATGGGCGGCGTGCGTTCGCTTGCTGCCGGCGAGTCCTCTCCGGCCATCGGCGGCACGGGCCGTGAGTGATCATCCGCGCGGGTTCTCTGGGCGGTGGCGCCGGTCATCTGCGCTGTGACGGGGCGC